>CALDMI010000236.1 GCA_937914815.1 uncultured Clostridia bacterium | reverse complement strand
CGGATGAGCTGATATTCCTGCTCGGAGAGTCGGACAGCGAGGTCCTGTTCTGCGACCGTCGCCGCCTCGTCGCCCTTGAGGGGCGGCTCTCCGAGCTGCCGAAGCTATCGCTCGTCGTCTGCATAGACGAAAAAGAGGACGCGGACGGCGTACTCTCCTTTGACAGACTTCTTGAGTCCGGGCGCGATCTCGACAAGGCGGCTTTTGACGCCCTCGGGCGCGACGAATGGGAGCTCTGCGACCTTGTGTTCACCTCCGGAACAACCGGAACGGCGAAGGGCGTCATGCTCTCGGAGCACAACCTCGTCTGCGGCGTCAAGTACGGTCTCGCCGCCTCGCAGGTCAGCGGAAAGTGCGTCTCCGTCCTGCCTTATAACCACACATACGAGGCTGTCTGTGACATACTTGTCGGTATACACGCGAGAACGACGCTCTGCATAAACGAGTCGCTTCGCAAGGTGGCGGACGATATGAAGCGCTATCACCCGGATTATATCTACCTTGTGCCCGCATTCTCGGAGCACTTCTATGACCTCATAAACCGCACCATTGACAAGGAGGGAAAGAGAGCCTCCTTTGAGCGGGCGGTGAAGATATCCGAGGCGCTCCGCCATATCGGAATAGACCTGCGCCGCGTGTTCTTCAAGTCGATACTCGCGGGCTTCGGCGGCAGGCTCCGCCGTATTGTCTGCGGCGGCGCACCGATACGCCCGGAGACAGGCGCATTCTTTGATAAGATAGGAATAACCCTTACCGGAGGGTACGGAATAACCGAGTGCTCGCCGCTCGTGTCGGTAAACGACGATGTCGACGGGTCTAATAACTTCTCCTCCGCCGGGCGGCGCATCGGCTGTCTCGAATGGAGAATATCCGAGCCGGACGCCGACGGCATAGGCGAGATACAGGTATGCGGCGATGTCGTCATGATGGGATATTACAAGCACCCGGAGCTCACCGCTGAGGTTCTTGACAGCGAGGGCTGGTTCTCGACCGGCGACTACGGCTATATAAACGAGCACGACGAGATAGTCATAACCGGAAGAAAGAAGAACATAATAGTTCTCTCGAACGGAAAGAACATATATCCCGAGGCTATCGAGGGGTATATTCTCCGCGTCCCGTATATTACCGAAGCGGTTGTCCGCGGGATAAAGAACGACGCCGGGGAGGAGACCGGGCTGTCGGCTGAGATTTACATGGCAGAGGATCCCCGCCCGCGTGAGCAGGCGCTCGCCGACATCCGTGCGGAGCTCTCGGAGCTCCCGGGATATAAGCAGATTTCCGCGCTCACAATACGCGAGACGCCTTTTGAAAAGACGACGAGCAACAAGATAAAAAGAAATGCGACGGGCGGCGCAATGTCCGCTTAATCGTTGCAGAACACAGTCACATATAAAAGAATTTTTGCGTGTCGCCGGGGTCCTTCCGGCGGCACACTCTTTTTTTGCTTTTATCGGCGGCAAAAAAATGCGCGGTGCGTTTTTGCGCCGTGCGGTTTGGTCTTGCGTTTTATTTTTAATTGCGTTAAATTTTTCACCCGCCCGCGCGGGGATTGACAAGCGGGAGCTTTCATATTATAATTAAA
>CALDMI010000235.1 GCA_937914815.1 uncultured Clostridia bacterium | reverse complement strand
CTGCAAGAGTCGACCAATAAAGGAAGAAGCCCTTGAGAAAGCGTTTGTAAGGGCGCTGAACGAACTTATAGGAGACAAGGAACAAATACTCGAAAGACTACAAAGTGCGACAGTAAGCGAAATAACGGACTCTTGTGCGGCGGCGATAAATGAAGTGAATGTCGAGATAGAAAAACTACAAGAGCAGATGATGGAACTGCTGACGAAAAGGAACAACGGGGAGATTACCGATAACGAGTACGAACATCAAAGTCAGCGGGTCGGAATGCAAATAGACCAACTGCTTATGAGAAAAGAAGAGATACTGTCCGAACAAGGGAAAGTCCAACTCGCATCGTACCGAATCGAAGAAGTGACCAAACTGCTACAAACAGGGAAGATACTCGAAGAGTTCGACCGAGTGATGTTCAAAAGCCTTGTGCGGAAAATCACTGTGCTGTCCAACAAGGAAATCGAAATCGAGTTCGAGTGCGGAATAACAGTAAGGGAAACCTTATAAGCAAACGACCGACTGCGTTCGTAAGAGTGCGGTCGGTCATTTTTTCGTTGATTAAGTATGTGAGAACCATACGCTCCTTATCGTGCAAAAATCCTTTTTGTGCAATCGTTAGCGGTTTGCGATTTTCAAAAGCGGGAGAAGAACAAATCCCTACGGCGATATGCGAAGAAACAACAAAAAGGGTAAACTGCCATAAAATCGGCAATTTACCCCTGTTTTGCATAGAAAAAGACACACGCGATGGAGTTTTATACGCTCCTTTTGCGTGTGTCTTGATGGCGCGCCCAGGAGGATTCGAACCTTCGACCTACCGGTTCGTAGCCGGGCACTCTATCCACTGAGCTATGGGCGCATACTGGAGCGAGTGATGGGAATCGAACCCACGCGGCCAGCTTGGAAGGCTGGAATTCTACCATTGAACTACACTCGCATCTCTTTGTCAGCCCTAATATAATATCACAGAAAAAGAGCTTTGTCAATATCTTTTGGAGTTTTTTTAATAAAAAATCAATCCGGGTTGACTATTCCTCCGCTTTGGTGTAAAATTGATATGAAAAAGATTGGAGCGGGTTATGGATATTACATATTATAATGAAGACGGAAAGTTCAATCACCGCGTCTGCGGCATCGTGATAAAGGACGGCAGAGTACTTGCAATGCGGGATTCGCGCTCCGACTATTTCTATTTTCCCGGGGGCAGGGTACACCTGCACGAGAGGGCGGAGGACGCCCTTGTGCGGGAGTTTTCGGAGGAGCTCGGCTTCTCTCCGGAGATAATCCGCCCGCTATGGGTGTGTCAGACATATTTTCATGACCCCCTCCGCGGTACTCCGACGCATGAAATAGGAATATACTTTCTCGTGTCACCGGGCTCTCCGGTGCTTGCCTCCCGCGGCGATAGCTTCACGCGGCGGGATGAGCTCGGCGACGAGCTTACATTTTCATGGCTCCCGGTGGCAGAGCTCGGAAAATATAAGATCTTCCCGCGCTTTCTTTCAGAGCGACTGCAGAGTCTGCCGTCCTCTCTTGAGCTGATAACCGAAAAGCAGATATAATTAAAGGAGATATACAATGACATCAAAAGAGCGTTTTACCGAGATATTCACCTCTAAAATCAAGAGGGAAGGGGCAGATAAACTGCTTGAATATCTGAACTCCTCCGACTTCTTCACCGCGCCCGCCTCCGCACGGTATCACTCGTCATACGCCGGCGGTCTCTGCGACCATTCGTTGAATGTCTATGACTGCCTCGTCGGC
>CALDMI010000234.1 GCA_937914815.1 uncultured Clostridia bacterium | reverse complement strand
AGTCCCGAGAGTATCAGCCGATCTCTCAGATCGGCGGGCGCCTGTCCGTCATTGCCGTTATCCATTCCGCACCTCCAAAACATTTCGTCACCGCAATTCTACCACATTGTCAAAAAAAACACAAGTATATTTTCATTTAATTTTATTTTTTCTGCCCGCGTTATTGACAGCGCGCATACAATGGTGTAAAATATACTAAAAACCTGTTAACACTGTTAACTTCTTCTATGGAGGCATGAAAATGATAAATCCGGAGGCATACGCGCTCGGCAGCTGTCGCTCCGAGATACGGGAGCTTTATGAATGTGGGCTCAGAATGAAAGCCGAGCTCGGGGCGGAGAACGTATTCGATTACTCTATCGGGAACCCGACGACAGACCCGCCGGAGGAATTTACCTCTGCGGCGCTCCGTATTCTTCGGGACACGCCGCCGGCAGAGCTACACGGCTATACCTCCGCGCCCGGATGTGCCGAGCTGCGCGCGGCGCTCTCGGACTACATAAACCGCCGGTACGGCGAGGAGACGGTGCCCGGGAATTTCTATGTGACGGTCGGAGCCTCTGCCGCGCTGACCGTGGCTATCGGCGCGGTCTGTACCACCGGGGAGGAGGTCGTTGTTATAGCTCCGTTCTTCCCCGAGTACCGGGTATTTATCGAAAACGCGGGCGGGAGAGTGGTTGTCGCACCGACGCGCGAGCCGGAGTTTCAGCCGGATATTGAGGCACTCGCAGCGGCGATAAGCCCGAGGTGCGCCGCGGTAATTATCAACTCCCCGAACAACCCGAGCGGGGCGGTCTACACGGAGGAGAGCCTGCGCGCGCTGACCTCCCTTCTCCGCCGCAAGTCCTACGAATACGGAAAGACGATTTATCTTATTTCCGACGAGCCGTATCGCGAGCTCGTCTATGACGGGGCGACGGTGCCGTATGTTCCCTCTCTTTACGACGACACGATAGTCTGCTACTCATACTCAAAGTCGCTCTCCCTCCCCGGCGAGAGAATAGGCTACGTCATGGTGTCTCCGCGGACGCGGGGGTGCGACGCGATATGCGACGCCGTCGCCGGGGCGGCGCGCCGGGCGGGCTATGTCTGCGCGCCGAGCTTCATGCAGAAGGTGCTCACAGAGACGCTCGGCATCTACTCCGACATATCGGTCTATGACGAGAACCGGCGGGTGTTGCTCGAGGCTCTGACCTCCTACGGCTACACGGTGACGCCGCCGCACGGCGCATTTTACCTCTTCGTAAAGTCGCCGGAGCCGGACGCACACGCTTTTTCCGAGAGGGCGAAAAAACACGGACTGCTGCTCGTGCCGTCCGACAGCTTCGGCGTTCCGGGCTATGTCCGCCTCGCCTACTGCAAGCGGACGGAGGAGGTTCTCCGCTCGCTCCCGAAGTTCAGAGAACTCATGGAGAGCTACAAATGAGAGAGATAATAACGGCGCCCGGCGGGCATGAATACAGAATAACTATCGGCAGCGGGCTGATATCCCGGGCGGAGGAATTTATCCCCTCCGGAGGAAAGAATTTTATACTTACCGACGACGGGGTGCCGGGGTATGCCGGGGCGGTCGCCGCGCGGGTCGGCGGCACGGTATTCACCGTCCCCGCCGGTGAGGGGTCAAAGAGCGCGGAAACCTTTCTTCACGTTATTTCGGCGATGTCCTCCGCCGGGCTCGGTCGCCGGGACAGGCTCATCGCCGTCGGCGGCGGGGTCGTCGGCGACCTCGGCGGTTTCTGCGCATCTGTCTACATGCGCGGGATAGATTTTTATGATTTTCCCACGACGCTTCTCTCACAGGTAGACTCATCGGTCGGGGGGAAGAACGGGCTCGACATAAACGGAATAAAAAATCAGATAGGTACATTCTATCAGCCGCGGGGCGTTATTATCGACACCGACACGCTCCGCACTCTGCCGCCGCGGCAGATAGCCTCCGGCGCGTGCGAGGCGCTGAAAATGGCTATGACCTCGGACGGGGATTTATTTTATCTCATGGAGCGCGAGGGCTTCACGGAGCGGAACGCGGAGGAGATAATCTACCGCGCGGTGGACATAAAACGCCGGGTCGTCGAGGCGGATGAGCGCGAGGGCGGGCTCCGCCGTATACTCAACTTCGGGCACACGATAGGACACGCCATTGAGAGCTCCGCGGGACTCGGCAGACTTACGCACGGAGAGTGCGTCGCACTCGGTATTCTGCCTATGATCCCCGAAAAGCTCCGCAAAAGGGTCATACCCGTGTATGAAAAACTCGGTCTGCCGACCCGCTACACCTGCGACTGCGGAGCGCTCGTAAAATACATGGAGCACGACAAAAAGGCGGAGGGAGAAAAACTCTTCACAGTGCTCGTCGACAAAATCGGAGAATGTCACATAGAGCGCATGTCCCCCTCTGAACTTGCAGAGCGGGCAGAGGCGCTCTACGGAGAGAGAAAATGAAAAACACATTCGGAAACAATATAAAGCTAACCCTCTTCGGCGAGAGCCACGGGAAGGCTATCGGCGCGGTGCTCGACGGGATGCCCGCGGGGCTGCCGGTCGATGAAGAGTACATCGCCTCGTGCATGAGGCGGCGCGCGGCATACGGGAAAATATCCACGGCAAGAAGAGAGGCAGACGCCTTTTCATTTGTCAGCGGGGTCTATAACGGCAGGACGACCGGGAGCCCGATAACGGCGATTATAGAGAACACGGACACGCGCTCCTCCGACTATGAAAATCTTCTGAACACCCCGCGCCCGGCGCACGCCGACTACACAGCCGCGGTGCGCTATCACGGGTTCTCCGAC
>CALDMI010000233.1 GCA_937914815.1 uncultured Clostridia bacterium | reverse complement strand
ATAAAAGCAGTGAATACGCCGCGGCTCTCCCCGGCGAAACAAAGAACGGAGGACTTATTTATGCCTGATATCTTTTCTTCGATTTTATCCTCGTCAACTACTCTTGAGGTCTGGAAGTTCGTTGTGCTCCTCCTCGCGGGTCTTGTTCTCGGCGCGGCATATGCCGCCTCCGCCTGTCCGGGTCTCCGCCTCCGGTCGGAGAGCATGGCGACGGCGCTTCTGTTTCTCCCCGCCGCCGTCTGCGTCACGATAATGGCGGTGAACGGGAATATCGGTGTCGGCGTCGCCGTCGCCGGTGCGTTCTCGCTCGTACGCTTCCGCTCCGCCGCCGGGACCGCGCGGGATATATCGGTAATATTCATGGCAATGTGCACGGGGCTCCTCCTTGGCACGGGATATATCGCATATGCCGCGCTCTTCACCGCCGTCATGTGCGCTGGGCTTGTAATCACCGCCCGCCTGTCGGCTCGCCGCACATCGGCGTCGGGTGAGCGGGTGCTGAAAATAACCGTCCCGGAGGACCTCGATTATACCGAACTCTTTGACGATACATTCTCGGGCTTTACCGAAAAGCATGAGCTCCGCGCGGCAAAGACCGCTGACATGGGCTCGCTCTATAAGCTCACATACCTTGTCACCCTGCGCCCCGGCGCAAAGGAGCGCGATTTTATAGACGCGCTCAGAACACTGAACGGAAATCTTGAAATATCCCTCGCGCGTGAGACCGTGCGGGATGACAGACTGTAATCCGCACAGGAAAAACAGATAAACAAACCGTTGAAAGGTGGTTTTTATATATGAAAAACAGAAAGCAAAGATTGTGGGCGGCGCTTTGCTCGCTCCTCCTTATCCTCTCCGTGGTGCTTCTTTCATTCACCGGATGTAACGAAACCCCGGGCGACTCCTCGGGAGGCACCACCGGCACGCCGTCCGGCGACGGCTCCTCCGGCAGTATAACCGACGATAACACCGTCCCGAGCGTGGATGTCGACGAAGATAAACATTCGCAGACCCTCGTCTCCTCCGACGGAGATACTTATACCTTTACCGTGGACGGCGAGCGTAAGATAACCCTCACGGTGACCACCGTGTCCGGCACCGCGGGCGCCGTCACCGTCTCCGACAGTGAGATAGCCGTCTCGGGGCTTGACGCCG
>CALDMI010000232.1 GCA_937914815.1 uncultured Clostridia bacterium | reverse complement strand
CAAGGACCTTGAGAAGATGCAGGCTGACGGTACCTTTGACCTCCTCCCCAAGAAGGAAGTTGCAAAGAAGCTCAAGGAGATAGAGGACCTTGAGAAGGCATACGGCGGTATAAAGGATATGGACAGACTCCCGTCTGCCGTGTTCATCGTCGACACCCGCAAGGAGAGAAATGCAGTTCTCGAGGCAAAGAAGCTCGGTATTCCGGTAGTCGCAATAGTCGATACCAACTGTGACCCCGATGACGCCGACTATATAATTCCCGGTAACGACGACGCTATCCGCGCGATAAAGCTCATAAGTGCCGCATTCGCAGACGCTGTTATAGAGGCTCACGGCGGAGTGCAGGAGACCCTTCCCGAGGAGACTGCCGAGGAGGCAGCAGAGGAGAGCACCGAGGCGTAATTCCGCCCCGTATCTCCACCCAATAACGATTGATTGAAGGAGACATAAAAATGGCAGAATTTTCAGCAAAGGATGTAGCCGAGCTCAGAAAGCAGACCGGCTGCGGAATGATGGATTGCAAGAACGCCCTCAAGGACGCGAACGGCAACTTTGAGGAGGCTGTTAAAATCCTTCGTGAGAAGGGAATGGCGGCAACCGCAAAGAAGGCGGGAAGAATAGCCGCTGAGGGGCTTGTCGATATACTCACCGAGGGTAATACAACCGCTATCGTCGAGGTTAACTCCGAGACCGACTTCGTCGCGAAGAACGCGGTGTTCCAGGGATTTGTAAAGGATGTGCTCAAGACTATAATAGCGAATAAGCCCGCTGATGTCGACGCGCTCCTTGAGTCGAAGTTCACTGGAACCGACTCCCTTACAAAGGATGTCCTTTCCGAGTACACCTATAAGATCGGCGAGAAGCTCTCTATCCGCCGCTTCCAGATAATCGAGGGCACCGTCGCGACCTATATTCACGGTCTCGGCGCTACCGGCGTTGTCGTCAGCTTTGATACCGACCTCGCGTCGAACCCCGGCTTTGCCGAGGTTGCAAAGAATGTCGCTCTTCAGACCGCGGCTATGCCTGTTCAGTACCTGAACCGTGCG
>CALDMI010000231.1 GCA_937914815.1 uncultured Clostridia bacterium | reverse complement strand
ACGACCCACTATTCCTCGATTGATAACGAGAGCCTGTATAAAGAGGACAGAACCGTTCTTGTGACCGGAAAAATAGGGGCGGAGCGGTTCATTCCCGCAGAAGTTGACGTCTCTATCCGTCCTGGCTGGTTCTATCATGAGGAGCAGGACGGTGCGGTCAAGACCCCGGAGGAGATAAACCGCATATGGTTTTCCTCCGTCGGGCGTAACTCAATAATGCTTCTGAACTTCCCGCCGGACAGGGCAGGGCGCATACACCCGCGCGACGCGGAAAATGCGATAGAGTCACATAGGCAGATAAGCCGCATGCTTTCGACCGACCTTGCGCTCGGCGCCCGCGTCATGTCGGACAGCACGTTCTCGCCCGATACCCCCGCCACCGCCGTGACAGACGGAGACGGCGATACCTTCTTTGCCGCAGGGGAGGGGAGACGTGAGGCGACGCTTGATATAGCGCTTGGGGCTCCGAAGGAGGCAAATGTCCTGATGCTCGGAGAGGAGGTCCGCCTCGGCGAGCGGATAACCTCTTTCTCGCTTGAGGCGCTTGACGGTGAAACATATACGGAGATATGCTCCGGGACCTCCGTCGGCTACCTCCGCGCGCTGATTATCCCCCGGGGCGTGTATAAAAATCTCCGGCTCCATATAAAGGGCGTTGCGGCGCCTACCCTGCGTAGATTTTCTCTTCACCTCTTCGAGGGGAGCACCGTACCGCCCCGCCTTCAGGGAAAAGAGAATATAATGAAAAAGTCAACTGCGACAGTTGAAATATCCGAGGACAGAAAGTGCGCGGTGCTGAACTTCGGCGGTATATATCCTTTCAGTACCGTTTCTTTCTCCACGCTGGATATGTGCATGTATGAGCTCTATATTTTCGACGGCTCGAAGTTCCGTCTTGCCGATAATGGCGAGACGAGGAGCCCTCGCGGAGAGATAGTACTCACAGATACGGTGAGCGACGCATATCAGATAAAGCTCATAACCGCCCTCCCACTGAATGACGACCCCGACTTCTCGGTAATGTAACCGCATGGGGCGCGACCTCTCCGACATCTGACCGCACATTTTCCCGAAAAACAAAACTGCCCCGTATGCAGGTTCTGCATACGGGGCACAACTTTTATCGCTTTGCATAAACTATTATTTACAAAATCTCGTCATATTTTCCGTTTCAGCATCGCGCGTATCTTCGACCCCTTGGGGAAGAGCAGCATGCCGAGCCGGTAGATAACGGGATTGAGTAAAATGCGGTTTTTAAGGGAAATATGCGGTCTTGGAATGATGAGATCCGCGTTCTTTGAGCGGATTATCTTTATCTCCCGCTCCTCTTTTATGAGTGAGAGCGCCTTTTCGGCATACCTGTCATTTCTCCGGTACCGGACGCGCACACTGTCGCCCTCGGTTTCATACACCGCGCGGAGCGCACGCTCCCGCTCGGAGTAATTTGTCGGGAGCGTCCGCGCCCCGGCATATGCCGCCCCGTCGCGATAGGTGGATTTTTTGAGCTCGGTCACGCGGTAGGACTCTTTTATGTAGGGGTAGAGCACCGTCGCATGCATTTTTTTCGCGTATGAGTAGTGTGTCCGCGACATCAGCGCGCGCCAGTTGCCTATGTGTATAAGGAGGCTTTCCGCCATAGGCAGAGTGCGCGCGACATCTTCCATAGTGTCGAGCACCGCCGCCATACAGCCTATCTGATAGCGGAGCTTGTTCTCGCTCGTGACGGCTACCGTCTGATTGGGCGTGATGCGGTAGAAGTAGTACCCCGTGTGCAGGTTACGCACACGCTTCGCGCCCGACCATGCGAAAAAGCTGATGAGCGCATCCTCGCCGAATGAGACCCGCCTGTCAGAGTCGCGGACCCACGACAGCGCGGCGACCCGCTCTATCGCCCCCGCTATGACCTCGCGGCGGTATATCTTGTTCCAGAGAACATAGTAGGAGTGCTCGCGCCCCTCCTGCGAAAGAAACTTTTCGGTAACGTCCGGCGCACTTATGTCCATGTCGTCCTTTATCGTCGAGTCTCCCGTGCAGACCCTCCGGCACCTCTCGGTATGAAATGCCCAGTCGTTTATGACTATGTCCGCCCCGTTCCTTATCGCGTCGTCGACCATCGGGCGGTGGTAGTTGAAGGATACCGAGTCGTCGCTGTCGCAGAAGGCAACATAATCGCCGAGACAGAGCGACACCGCGTAAATCCGCGCGGCGAGTATACCGTGATTTTCGGTTCTGTAATACCGCGCGCCGTACTTTTCGGCGAGGTCGCGATAGCTCTCCGCCGACCCGTCGTCGACCATGACAATCTCATAATCGTCAAGTGTGGAGGTGCATATGCTCGTCAGACATTCGTCAAGATATTCCCGCGGAGTATTGTACACGGGTATGGCTATCGACAGCTTCATACAACCCCTCCCGCCGGTATCTCGGGCAGTACCTTGTCGGCAAGATATTTTTCATAGAGGTCGCATATTCCGTTCACATCGTCTCCGAATGTGACCTGCCGCCCGTGGTCGAGCCAGAGGATTTTGTTGCACATCGAGCGCACCTGCGGTATCGAGTGGGAGACAAGAATAGTCGTCGCGCCGCCGTTTATTATCGAGCGCATCTTCTCCTCACTCTTCTTTCTGAATGCGCCGTCGCCGACCGAGAGCACTTCGTCAAGTATAAGAATATCCGGATTGACGAGCGAGGCAATCGAGAATGCGAGACGGGACTTCATACCGGAGGACAGCTGCTTGAACGGTCTGTCCTGAAATTCCGTAAGCTCCGCAAAGGCTATTATGTCGTCGTATGTATCGTCCATGAATTTTTTCGTATAGCCGAGCATCGCGCCGCGCAGATATGTATTTTCCTTTACCGTCATGTCGCCGTCAAACCCGGAGCCGAGCTCGAGCAGCGCGGCTATCTTCCCGCGGCAGACGACCGCCCCCTCCGTCGGCACCATTATGCCGGACACGGCTTTCAGGAGGGTCGACTTTCCCGCGCCGTTAGTGCCGATTATTCCGAGCATGTCGCCGCGGTTTATTGTGAAGGTCACATGCCTGTCAGCCCAGAATTCCTTGACATGATAGTTGCGCGTCAGCTTGCGCATGACATATTCCTTTATGCCGATTTCCTTGAAGTCGCCGGTTATATAGCGTATCGAAACATTGTCACAGGTGAGTATCGGCTCGCCCTCTCGGGGCGCGCCGTCGCGTTTATCGCAGTCGTTCATTTTTTGTCTCCGTATAGCGGTAGAAAATTTGTGTTGTCAGCCGTATCACACATAGTAAAGGAACTTGTGGTTGTTCTTCTTGTAGATGAGGGCTCCTATTCCGAGGGCGAGGAAGGCATATCCGAACATGAGCAGGTGATACTGGAGCGACGGGATACAGACGGTCTGAATGAGCTGCCCGTTCTCAATATAGTTTCCCATTCCGCCGGCGCCTATCGTCACCCACCTGAAATACTTTATGCAGACATAGACGGGGTTCAGGTAGAAGAGAACCTCCATGCTCTCAAACCTCGACGGGTCATAGAATATCGCCGAGACATACATGAGCAGCGTTGTGAACACGCCCCAGAGGTACTGAATATCGCGGAAGAAGATAAACAGGGCGGAGAGTATCATTCCGACGCCGAGGTTGAATATTATAAGCGCAAGAATGGGGAATATCAGCATGAAAAACTTCGGCGTGAACGGGACGCGGTCAATGCCGCAGAAGATGAGAAACACGCAGAAGGTCAGCCCGAAATTTATGAGCGAGGATACATTCTGTGAGAGCAGGAAAAGATATTTCGGCACATTTATTTTAGTGAACACCGCGGCGTTCGAGTAAAGAGAGCCCATTCCGAGATTGGTGGAGTCGGAAAAATATGCAAAGCAGATGTTTCCGCAGAAAAGGAATGTCGTGTAGTACCTTATCCCGGAGCCGAAGAATTTCGTGAACACCGTCCACATGACGAGAAGTGTCAGAAGAGGGGACAGTACGCTCCAGAACATTCCGAGCACCGTGCGCTTGTACTTCTTTTTGAAGTCGCGCTTTACAAGCTCGGAGAAGAGAAATTTGTTGCGGTTCAGCTTCTCCGCGAATCCGGAAACCGAAGCACGCATCCTCCGGAAGATATTCGGTTTTTTCTGATTGTTTGTTTCCATTTCTTATCCTTTTCGGGCGCTTATTTCAGGAGCTCCGGGAATATGTCCGGGCTTTCGTGATTCGCGTCTACCTTGACTCTGTGAATGTAATATGGATTATCCGTCCGCATCGCGCGACCGTAGGGAAGGTCCTCCTGCCCGAAGCCAAAGGCGAGACGGTAGCCGCACTCC
>CALDMI010000230.1 GCA_937914815.1 uncultured Clostridia bacterium | reverse complement strand
CTCCGCCGCCCGCCGTCGGGCAAATCTTACGGAGCTTGACAGGCTCGTTTCGGAGAAGCTCGCGGCAATACGGGAGGAGGAGAACCCGCAGGGGGATCCGGAGCACGCGGCAGACCTCTTCGGCGATGTGATGTCGGCTCTTTTTTCGGAGGGACTGACAGGAGAGGCAAAAACGGTAACCTCCGCCCTCGGTCACTATCTCGGCAGATTTATATGGTTTGCCGACGCGGCAGAGGACTTTGACTCCGACAGGGCGGCGAAAAAGTATAACCCGTATGTCACCCTCTACGGAGACCGTGAGCTGACAGACAGCGAGCGGGGGGCAATATATAACGCTCTCATGCTTGAATGTCGAGGGATAGAGTCGGCGGTAAATCTTCTCCCCTTCGGTAACAGACGGACTATCGAGGAAATAGTCAGAAATATTATCTACCTCGGGCTGAAAAAACGCGTCGCCTTCCTTTTACCCGGCGGCACAAAAGAAAACGGGGAGGATAACCACCCCGAAAGGAGTAACGAAATTTGAAAGACCCCTATTCAGTTCTCGGCGTGTCGCCGAGCGCGACGGACGACGAAATAAAGGCGGCGTACCGCGCCCTCGTCCGTAAGTACCACCCGGACAATTACGCGGACGATAACCCCTTAAAAGACCTCGCAAACGAAAAAATGGCGGAGATAAACGCCGCCTATGAGGAAATCCACGTAATGCGCACCCGCGCACAGTCAGGTGCGGCTGGCGACACATCCGGCGCCTCCGGTGCTTCCGACAGTGGCACAGGCTCTGCCCGCGCCGATATCCCGGAGATTTATAAGGATATCCGCGTGGCGATAAATTCCCGCCGCTTCCACGAGGCGGAGAAACTGCTTTCCTCCGTCCCGGAGGGGGAGAGGATAGCAGAGTGGCACTTTCTCCATAGCCTGACGCTTGTCCGCCGCGGAAGATATAACGAGTCTATGCGTGAGCTTGAGACCGCCTGCACAATGGACCCCGGAAACGAGGAGTATCAGAAGGCAAAGGAAATGTATAATCAGAACTCCCGCGGGTACGGCAGTACCTACTACGGGGGAGAGTCGCGCCGCGGCATGGACTCAAACGATGTCTGTAACTGCTGTGCGAACCTTATCTGCCTTGACTGCCTCTGTGAGTGCATGGGCGGGGATCTCATTCCCTGTATATAAACCGTAATGAAACAGACGAAGAAGATTGCGCTTTCCGCCATTATGGCGGCGCTCGGCACCGTTTTTCTGACCTTCGGCGCGCTCTTTGACCTCGTGGACCTGACGGTCGCGGCGCTCGCCTCGCTTATAATGGTCTTTCTCTATATCGAGGTCGGCGCGCCGTATACCTACCTTACATGGCTTGTGACCTCTCTTCTGACCTTTATAATATTCCCGGCGTCCGCCGTCTGGGCAGAGTATCTTCTGATATTCGGTATATATCCGATACTGAAAGGGTATGTTGAGCGCTTGCCGAGGATTTTCTGGCTCATTCTGAAGCTTCTGATATTCAACGCGATGTTCTGGCTCCTCTTCCTTTTTGTGACGGGGCTTCTCGGTCTCCCGTTCTTTGACGATGACCGCATGGCGCTGAAGATTGCGATGTATGCAATATCGAATGTCGCGTTTATAGTCTATGACCTCTTCCTGACCTTCTGCGCGAGGGTCTATATCGGGCGTTTCCGCGACAAAATAAAAAAGTATCTCAAATAAAGAATTTACATATTGAAGGACCAAAATGCTTAAAGTCGGTTTTATATCTCTCGGTTGCTCAAAGAATCTTATGGACACCGAGGTAATGTTAAGAAAGCTCCACGACGCGGGATTTGAGTTAACCCCCGATGAGTCGGAGGCGGATGTGATAGTCGTCAATACCTGCGGCTTTATAGAGAGTGCAAAGCGGGAGTCAATCTCCGCTATCCTCGACGCCGCATCGCATAAGGAGGACGGGACGCTCCGCGGCATAGTCGCGACGGGCTGCCTTGTAGAGCGCTACCGCGACGAGATAATGCAGGATATGCCGGAGGTAGACGCCGTCTGCGGCGTCGGCTCTGTCGACGATATCGTTGAGGCTGTGCGCTCTGCTGCAGATGGAAAGAGATTTTCCTCGTTCAAGGATAAGGAAAGCTCACCCATGGGCGGCGAGCGTATTCTCACCACCGAGAATTATGCATATCTTAAGGTGGGCGAGGGCTGCGATAACCGCTGTACCTACTGCGCGATACCGCTTATCCGCGGGCATTTCAGGAGCCGGACGATAGAGGATATAGTAGCCGAGGCAAAGGAGCTCGACGCCATGGGCGTAAAGGAGCTTGACCTTATAGCGCAGGATACGACGAGATACGGCACGGATATATACGGAGAGTACAGCCTTGCCCGCCTTGTGCGCGAAATATGTAAGAATACCTCTATTCCGTGGATACGCCTCCTCTATTGCTACCCGGATAAGATAACCGACGAGCTGATAGACGAGATGCGGGATAACCCGCGCCTCCTCTCATATATGGATATACCGATACAGCATATATCCGATCCCGTCCTCCGCCGCATGAACCGCCACGGAGACAGCCGGCTTATCCGCGACGTCATAAAAAAACTGCGTGCGCGCGTCCCGGATATAGTCCTTCGCACCACGGCAATGGTCGGCTTCCCCGGTGAAACCGAGCGGGACTTTGAGGAGCTCTGCGAGTTCGTAAAGGAAGCAAAATTCGAGCGATTCGGAGCCTTTACATATTCGCCGGAGGAGGGAACCGCCGCTGCCTCCATGCCCGATCAGATAGACGAGCAGGTGAAACAGGACAGATACGATATCCTCATGCGTACACAGTTGACCGTAGCGGAGGAGCACGGGGAGAGCATGCACGGAAAGGTCCTGACCGTCCTCTCGGACGGCTATGACGCCGCCGCGGAGATCCATTCCGGCAGGTCGTATGGAGACGCCCCGGATGTCGACGGCAGGGTGTTCTTCAGATCAAAAGAGAAAATCCCCGCCGGCGAGTTCGTCCGCGTGAAAATAACCGATTCTCTTGATTATGACCTCATAGGAGAGGTAATTTCAGACTAAAAAAGTCGCATATGTATGCGACCGAAAAAAACGGAGGCTTTTATGAAAAAGAGTTGCCTTAATGTTCCGAACGCGCTGTCGCTTCTGCGCGTCTGCCTTGTCCCCGCCTTTGTCGCCACCGCGCTGCTCATGCGGGATATAGAGATATGGGGCGCGGTAGTTCCCGCGATAATATATGTTATCACCGCACTGACGGATATGCTTGACGGCAAAATAGCGAGAAAATATAACCTCGTCACCGACTTCGGGAAGTTCATAGACCCCCTCGCGGATAAGTTTATGGTTCTCTCCGCCCTGACAACTCTTGTGGTGCTTATGGCGCTCCGCGGCGATGTGACAGAGTCGGTGGTTTTCCTCTGCGTGACGTTGCTTATCCTCTTCCGTGAGCTCGCCGTAACCTCTCTTCGCCTGGTAGTAGCAGGGAAGAGCGGGATTGTCGTCGCCGCGAGCATATTCGGAAAGCTGAAGACTGTCTCCCAGATGGTCGGCACCGTCGCGATAATCCTTGAGCCGGTGCTCTTCACCTTCGATGAGAACCATATAATAGCCTATGTCTTAATGGGTATCATGTCGTTCACGACGGTATTTTCCGGCATCGATTATATGCGGGCGTATCTTCCGTATATAGATACAAACTCTTAACCGCCCCTGCGTATACATTGCAGGATGTCAGGGCAGACTTTTTAACCCGCCTCGTATACACACGGCAGAATTTTAATCTGTCTTGCGTATACATGGAATGATCGACTTACTTCATACTCCGCTGTAATAATAAAAGTCCCGGTGCTGTGCCTCCGTGTGCACAGCACCGGGGTTTTGTATTATCCGGTATCAGGAGTATGCGCGGTCGCGGCTCTGCTCGACCTCAGATGTGATTTCTCCGCCACCGCCCAGAAATTCATCGAGCGCGCGCAGCCTTACAGCGCCCGACGGCTCACCATCGCGAAGAGAAGCGATAAAGGCGTCGTAGCTCTCTTTCCTCGGCGTGAGGAGCTTTGATACGAGGGGCACGTTGTATGAGACCGAACTCTGCAGGTCGGCTTTTACAACCCCGTCGGCAACACAGCAGTCAAAAAACATGTCAAACCTGCGCGACAGCTCCGCATCATATACACGACACTCACCGTAAAACGCGGGGCAGTACCCCGGCAGAGCGTCGAGCGGCGTAACAGTGCCGAGCGCCGTTACCTCCTTTAGCAGGGCAGGAAAGTGCCCGAGCGTGTATACAACCACGCCGTAGCTGTGTATATTTTCTTTCTCCATAAAGCCGTTCACGGCTTTTTTGAAGCAGTAAATCTCCGTATCTGACATATTATCAAACATAGCGACAACCCTCATTTCTATACATATTATACCTAAAACCACCGATTTGTCAATAGCACCCGGCACATAAAATTC
>CALDMI010000229.1 GCA_937914815.1 uncultured Clostridia bacterium | reverse complement strand
GTCTGCGTTTTACATTTTCGGAGGAAGAGTACCCTGCCCTCGGCTATCTTTCCGGGCGGGAGTTCCGTATTCCGAAGGATGAGATATTTTTTACGAGAGAGTTTTTTCAATAAATCAAAAAATACAGGGACTGCCCGGGTGGGCAGTCCCCTTTTATTTTACCGAGCTTGTGAAGCCGGACGGCGAAGCAGATTTACGGAAGAATCGTCGCACCGCGGGGCGGGAGCCGTATTCACATACGGCAAGTCCCCGTGGTCGGCGATAGGAGAACTTGTTCTCCGGTCTTACCAAATCTGCAAAGCCGGATTACCATTTGATCTCGGGGAGATCCCATGTCGACTTCGGGTGGTTGAGATTGGTTTTCGGCTCTTCCGGCTCTATAATTCCGGAGGTCGATATGATGTCGGCACTGTCGAGCCGCATTATTTCAAGCTCGGGCGCCTCGTATGAATTACGCATTTCTTTCATTTTTCGCTCCTCCGTTTCAGTTTTCTGCCGCATAATCTGCCGCGGCAAGTTGCATGAGCACAAGCGCCTTTGCAAGTCTTACCTGCTCTGCGTCTGCGTCCTCACCCGCGAGGACACCCGCGACATAGGCAAGCGGGCTGACCGTCACGATCATCGCCGTCCCGTCTATCTCGTTGGTTATCTTTAGGGTTACGGTCTTATCAAGGTCGGCGGCAAGGATGCCCGCTATATCAACCCTGTATCCGTCATCCTCCTCGGCGGGAGTGATCTCCACCTCACCGTCTGCGGTGACGAGAGTGAACTTATACGCGTCTGTCTTATCGCTTCTGAAATAGAGCTTCAGAGTTACGGTATCGAGAAGCGAGAGGGTCATGCTGTTTGTCTTGAGCCCTGTTACGGTGCCGTCTGCGGTGGTTGCAGCGTCTGCTGTCACATCGCCGTCAAGCGGGTTCTCACCGTCGTTATAAAGTCCCTCATTTGCGAGGTTATCGGTGTGGTAATTAAAGACAAGCTGTGCCTCTGCGCCGTAGTTGAGCATTGCCCTGATGAGCGCCTTTGCCTTTTCAGTCGTGGTCTCGTCTGCGAGGACGAGGTCACAATAGTCACGGACGGAGAGCGTATACTTTGCTCCCTCGGTCTCGCTATCGAGCATGCCGGTAAGGTCTATCTTATCAGCCATCTCGGCAGCGGCGACGGGAACGGAGACTATATATCTGCCGTCTGCATCTGTCTCAAGGTCCGCAAGCTTCAGAGTCATGGTCTCGCCGTTCGGGAGAGACACGGTAACGAAAGCGGTATCCTTATACTGCGCTGTCGCGCCGTTGCTGAGCTTAATGTAGAAGTTAAGAACGAACTTATCGCCGAGGGTCATGCCCGCCTTTTCTACCTTCATGGGAGTAGGAACTACGAGCTTCATCGCGAAGGTCATACCACGGAACTCGGTAGTCTCGGCGACAAATTCCTTGCCCTCGTCTATAACGAGCTTATCGTCTGCGGTATTTACATAAACCTCGTTGCCGGTAACATTTACAACTCCTGTTACTTTCTGCGGGACGGCGGTGTCGTTGATATAAAGCTTTGATGCGGTAGCGGTTACATTTGCGGCGATATTCGCGCTCGCAACTGCTGCCGCCGGCGGGTTATCAATAAGTCTGCCGCCGACAACGATTGTGCTGTTCTCTATCGTTGCGGCAAGACTGCTCGTCTGATCAGTGTCAGCAGAGAATGAAATAAACGAATTCTTGACGGTTATATCACTGTCGCGGACGGCAAACGTGAGTACACCGTTTGCATCGGTTC
>CALDMI010000228.1 GCA_937914815.1 uncultured Clostridia bacterium | reverse complement strand
TGCGCCTCCCGGATATGTCGGCTATGACGAGGGCGGTCAGCTCACCGAGAAGGTGCGCCGTAAGCCCTACTCCGTCGTCCTCTTCGACGAGGTCGAAAAGGCACACCCGGATGTGTTCAACATTCTTCTTCAGGTGCTCGACGACGGCAGAATTACCGACAGCCACGGAAGAACGGTTGACTTCAAGAACACGATAATCATAATGACGAGCAACCTCGGCTCCGACATTATTCTTGACGGAATAAAGGACGGCGAGATAAGCCCGGAGGCAAAGGAGCGCGTCTCCTCCCTTCTGAAATCCTCCTTCCGCCCGGAGTTTTTGAACCGTCTTGACGAGATAATCTACTTCAAGCCGCTGACGAAGTCGAATGTCACCTCCATTGTGACTATGGCTCTTCGCGACCTCGAGGCAAGGCTCGCGGAGCGGCAGGTGAAGCTCAATGTCACCGACCGCGCAAAGGAGTACATCGTCGACTCTGCTTACGACCCGATCTACGGCGCGCGTCCTCTTAAGAGATTTATAAAGAGCAATGTCGAAACCCTTGTGGCAAGGCTCATTATCTCCGAGGATATAGCCCCCGACACCACGATAACCGTGGACTTCGACGGACAGACGCTCACCGCGGCGACGAAGTGAGAAAGGCAGGCTGAAGCCGCAGCCATTACGAAAAAGTGTGATTTGTCGCACTTTTTCGTAATGAAAGATATATCTTGACAAAAAAATCCCCGCATACGGCATACCGTGTATCGATTACGGCGTGTCGCGGCGGGGATTTTTTGATTTTGTGTTTTAGAATTATTGAGTTTTTGTTTTCCGGCGGGTGTTTTTCGGGTGTTGTGCGGGCGTTGGCTCCATGCTTTTCACCCGGGATATAAAGCCGGGGCGCCGGTGTCCGCCGTCAGACTTCCTCGAGGCAGACGGTGCCCTCATAGACATTATGATTATTGTCTCCCATCGAGTCAAAGAACTCGTCATAGGCTATCTCATATTCCTCACCCGGGCGGAGGACAAGATTATCCTTGTTCGGGAATGTCATGACGGCGTACTCACCCGTTGCGCCCGACATCATGGGCGAGACGGTAAAGGAGCTGTCCTCCTGCTGATGAAGAGTGAAGCGGACGGTCTTGTCCGAGAGGGCTACCGCCTCGTCTATCGCCTCGCACCCCATGAACTCGTCAAAGGAATAAAAGGTATAAACATACCGAAATCTCAAAGCGTAATTTTTCATTTTTCACTCCCGCGCGGCAGACCGCGCATTTTTATTTTTCAGCTGCATCAGCCCGCAGAGCGGGGATTTTGTCACGCAGAAAATCGTACACGCCCCCGGCGTCACCCGTAAAGCGGAAGCCCGAAATCCCGGCGCGCGCCGCCCCGTCGACGTTCGCCTGCTTGTCGTCTATAAAGACGCTTTTTCCGGGGTCTATGCCGTATTTCGTTATAAGAACACGGAATATCTCCTCCGACGGCTTCGTATACCCCCACTCGCCGGAAAAAATCATGCCGGAAAAGCCTCGGAGTATCGGTATATCTTTCGCATGTCTTGCGAAATGGCGGGATATATCCGAGAGAAGATATACGTGCACCCCGGCGGAAAGAAGCCGCGAAATCAGTACACGCATGCCGGGTATCTCCGGTAGAGCCCGTATCCAGCCGTCGAGAATCCGCCCGGCATAGCCCCGGAGAGACTCCGGCAGGGCGGCGCAGATATCCGGGAGGACCTCCGCGTTCTCTTCCCCGCGGTCGAGCCTGTCCCAGAAGCGGCGGTCAAATGCCACGCGGCAGAGTATTTCACGCTCGCCACCCGTCGCCTCCGGGCAGGTGGCGGAGACAATCACCCCCGGCTCAAACCGGCATAGCACCTGACCGAAATCAAATATCACATTTTCTGTCATAAGCAACCTCACATACGGGATAAATTCTATCACATTCCGTCCGGTTTGTCAATCCGAAGCCGCCGGATATGCGCCTGTATGTGAATTATATAGACAAAAAGTGTTGACATTCTTTTAATATAATGCTAAAATTGTTGTGCAAAATAAATATATCGAAAGGAACAAGGATAATGAAAAAGCTTCTCGCATCTATTCTCCTCATCCTTACCCTTACCGTGTCGCTCCTGCTCTTCTCCTGCGGCGGCGGAGGGGTCGACGGCGACGAGTTTCTGAACGTCGCGGTGACGGACGACGGAATACTCTCATGGACGGCGCTGAACCGCGCCACAAAATACGAGGTACTGAACGGAAAGTTCGGCACCGGGGCGCCGAGCGAGGAGACAACGAAGCCCTCGTTTGACCTCAAAAAATTCAATCTCACAGCGGGCGAGCACGACATAACCCTCCTCGCCATAGGAAAGGACCCGGACCTCGGGGTCGAGGCGGAGTTTGCCGTCTATGAGGCTGTCGTGACAGTCGCGGACGGGGTCTACTCGATAAGAAGTCTCACCTTCTCCGACGAGTTTCTTTCTCTTAAGAACTTCGAGGACGCGGACGGCGTCATAACCAACTACATAAAGCCGCAGTTCTACTCCGACATGGTGGGAGCCACATACACCTCCCTCACAAAGGAGATAAAGATAAACGGCGACAATGTATGGGGTCTCTACTCCGACTCCGAATACAAGAGCGAGGTAGCGAGCCAGACGATAACCGGGCTGAAGCGCGGGCATAACTACTACTACATAAAGCTCAACGACAGGAACGGAACCTTCCTGCGCGGATACACGATTGATTTCTATATCCTTGACCAGATAGAGGTAAAGCTCTATTCCGCCCTCGGGAGCGAGCTCGCCACCTTCTCGGTATGGGAGCGCGACCCGATAAGCGTCGCGGACCTCTACTCAAAGGTAGCCTCCGACAGCTATATAGCAATCGGCACAAAGGTTATAGAGCGCGGAGCCGGGACGGTCAAGCCCATGAAGGGCGACTCCTTCCGCGAGATAACCGCAAACGAATACAAGTGTCTCCTCCACTTTGACCTCTCGAGCGACGGCGTCCTCACCGCAAAGGATGGGCACGACACGGAAAACTGCACCGAGGAAGAGATTGTGATACCGAAAACCATTCTCGGGCGCGAGGTAAGGGTGCTCGGCAACGGGGATTACCGTAATCCCATATGCAAGGCAAAGAAAATAATCCTCCCCGAGGGGCTCGTAAGTATATCAGACTATGCGTTCAACTATTCGCTCGTCTCCGTGAACATCCCCGACAGCGTCACATATATAGGTTCCTACGCCTTCGACCGTTGCAATTTCGACAATATGGACTGCACTGAGGTTGAAACCGAGGACAAATACAAAGAACTCATCTACATCGGTAAATGGCTTGTCTCGGCGAAAAACGGCGGAACAATCCGTGAGGGGACCGTCGGAATAGCCTGCGAGCTCTCGTCCTCCGACATAAAGCTCCCGGCTTCTCTCCGCTACTTTGACGAACAGGTATTTGAGCGCTGCAACCTCGCGGACATTTCTTACAACGAGACAGAAAACGGCTTTATCTACAACGGAAAATTCCTTGTAGGCTCAACGGATGAGCTCGCCTCCGGCGCAAAGATAAGAGAGGACACCGTCGGAATAATGCGCTACGCGCTGTCGCGCTCTTACAGTACCGACGAATTTATAATCCCCGCGAGCGTCAGATACATACACACGCAGGCATTCGGCAATGGGGCGAGCGACATAGGCAGCTTCCGCGTGCTTACCGACGCTTTCAAGTACGAAAACGGAATCCTTATCGATAAGGATATGACGCGCATCTGTTATGTATCAAAGAATATGACGAAGCTCACAATACCTGACAGCGTGATCGCAGTCTGTAATGAAACGTGCGCGAACATTGCGGAGCTCTATATAGGCGCAAAAGTGCAAGGTGATCTCCCCATATCGTCAAATTACATCAATACCGTGACTGTAAGCCCGGAGAACCAAAGATACACTGTCAGGGACGGCGTCCTCTACTATCAGACCGACAAGGACTCGGTCTATCAGGGTGCGCTCCGGATTCTCCTTATCACGAAATCCGCCTCCGGTAATATAACCATACCCGAGGGCGTCACGGAAATTCCGAGTTCTGTATTCGCCGGGAATTCGTCGATTACCGGCGTAACTCTCCCGGAAAGTCTCACTGAAATAGACTGGTATGCATTCCGCGGAACATCCATCACAAAGATAAATATCCCGGCGAGCGTCACAGAAATCGGTTTCCATGCATTTGTAGGATCTGCTCTTACGGAAATAACCTTCGCCGATACTAAGGGGTGGAAAGATTCCAAAGGCAACCCGATTGATGTAACGAATTCCGAAGCAATTGTCGCTTATCTCAAATCCGACAATTCAGATGATAACGCACTCAAAAAAAGCACAGACAGCTGACCGTTGTAAATTTTGATACTCTCTCCGGCAGGTATGGTATCCGCCCTCCTGCCGGAGACTTTTTTACAACAAAATATCTGTTTTCGCTCCGTTTTTACTTTGACTGCCGTCTCGCGGTATGCTATACTGCAAGTGGCGATAAAAAAACACAACAGGAGAGGTATATTCAAAATGCTTAAACTCAACAGAGAAAAATTCCGCGATAAGGTCTATGCCTGCTTCATAGGCAAGAACATCGGCGGCACGATGGGTACCCCGTACGAGGGCAGCCGTGTCATGCATGATATAAAAGGCTTTGTCACAGATCCCGGAGAGGTCCTCCCGAACGATGACCTCGACCTCCAGCTCGTCTGGCTCCACGCCGTCGAAAACATAGGACCCTACGGTCTCGACTGCAAGAAGCTCAGCGAGTTCTGGATAAGCTACATAGTTCCCTACTGGAACGAATACGGTCTCGGCAAGACGAATCTCACCCGCGGGCTTCAGGCTCCGCTCTCCGGCGACTATATGAACAACTGGAGAGACTCCAACGGCGCGTGGATAAGAACCGAGATATGGGCGTCTCTCGCCCCGGCGTCTCCGGCTCTCGCCGCGAAGTACGCCATCGAGGATGCGAAGGTCGACCACGGCGCGGGAGAGGGCACGATAGCCGCCGCGTTTGTCGCGGCTATGCAGTCCGCCGCATACGCCGTCCCGGATGTCAGAAAGTGCATAGACATAGCTCTCACCCAGATACCCGAGACCTCCCGCGTATGGCAGTCTGTCACGAAGGTTATCGAGTGCTACAACAAGGGGCTCACACCGGTTGAGGCATGCAAAACGATACTTGAGCTCAACTCCGACATCGGAGACGGCTGGTTTGAGTCTCCCTCCAACGTCGCGTACACCGTCCTCGGACTTGTATACGGCGAGGGCGATTTCAAGAAGTCTATGATATATGCCATAAACTGCGGCGACGACACCGACTGCACCGGCGCGACCGTCGGCGCGACGCTCGGTATAATCGGCGGCACTGCCGGAATCCCCTCCGACTGGCGCGCTTACCTCGGTGACAACATAATCACAATCTCCCTGAACCGTGCGACCGGGCTCAACCCGCCTAAGACCTGCGTAGCCCTGACCGACAGAGTAGTCCGTCAGACACCCGTCATGCTCACCTGCGGCGGCGACCGCGTAGCCCTCACAGACGGAGAGGACGAGATCCCCGCCGACATCGCGGAGGAGTATATGAAGGACAGCGACACAAAGACCGCACTCTCCCGCCTGCTCCCCTACTCCTTCACCACCGAGCTCGGATTCTGCACCGTTACCGCAATCTGGGACGGCGCGCCGGACATCCTGCCAGGAGGACAGAAGAAGGTCACACTCCGTTTCGACAACAACTGGAAGGTATACGGCAACTCCCCGTACTTCATCTCGCTGAACTGGCTCACCCCCGAGGGCTTTACCGTCGAGGGCAAGAACTCCGTCCGCCTCACTCACTTCAACGCGCATAACCCCGCGACGGAGGAGGTCACCTTTACAATCACCGCGCCCGAGCACGTCGAGCCGGAGAACAGAATAGTAGTGGAGGTAATAACGACCGGCAGACCCACACCGGGCTATGTCTCGCTCGTCCTCCTCGGCTAAAATAAAGGTTAAATTCAACCGGACAGCAAGGCTGCCGGGGGCACATATTATGTGCCCCCGGCAGTGTTTTTGTTTTTTATGACGGCAATCTCATATATTGATAAGCATGGCGAGCGTGCCGGTAACCACCATAATCAGCCCGACAACCGCCTTGCGCGAAAGCTTCTCGCCGAAAACAAAATAAGAAAATGCGACGGTAATAAGTATACTGAGCTTGTCTATCGGAACAACCACACTCGCTGGTCCGTTTTGTAAAGCCTTGTAGTAGCACAGCCATGACGCACCGGTTGCCACCCCGGACAGGCATATGAACGCCAGCTCTTTCAGGGAAACGCCGCGCAATTCCCCGCCTTCCCCGGTGACGAGTACCATAACCCACGACATGACGAGCACAACGGCAGTGCGTATCATCGTGCCGAGATTTGACTCCACATCAGTTATTCCTATTTTTCCGAGAATCGAGGTCAGCGCGGCAAATACCGCGGAAAGAGCGGCGTAAACCAACCAAGATTTTTTTGTTTTTTTATCCTTCTCCCCGCTCTTTTTTTCAATCATAACGTAAATACCGACCGTTATAAGAATAACGCAAACGCCGCGAAACCATGAAATCGGTTCCCCGAGA
>CALDMI010000227.1 GCA_937914815.1 uncultured Clostridia bacterium | reverse complement strand
CGTCGGAAATAACATGTACAAAACGACAGAGTCATACGAGCACTGCGGAAACCTGATATGTATTGACACACTTATAAAGATTGCCTCAACCGTTGACGACTGCAAAATATATGATGTGTCGCCTATCAACATGAGAGACAAGGCTGTAAATCTTCTTAAGAAATATCGCGATATCGATAAAAAACGTGACCGCATTGCCGGGGTCGGAAAAGGCAAAGCGCGCCACTACCCCATTTACTCCGCCTACTACTACCGCATGGCGGTATCAGACTGCGAAAAATACTTCGGCGACGATACGAAAAAATAACCCCGCCGCACAGAAAGGACGCCCATGATAAATCTTACCCTTATGACATTCAATATCGGCAGCCTCTATTCAGAGTCGCCAAAGGAGCGGGAGGCGGAACTTCTCTCGCTCATATCCCGCCTGTCCCCGGATATTATGTGTCTTGAGGAGCTGCCGGAGATCCCGGAGCTCATGGACGGTATTGCCGCCGCCGGAGGCTTCACGGACAGAATTTATCTTCCTTGCAGTGAGAGCCATATATGCAAGGGGCACAGAATGGGCATAGGCGTGTACGGAAAACTCCCGCTGAAGCTCCTTGACACAATAGCACTGCCGCGCCCCGCGGAATACGGCTTTTTCTCCGGGAGGCGGGAGCCCATACATCAGAAATACTTTTGCTCGCTCCTCATAAGCGCGCCTGGTGGCAATGTCAATATAGTCACCGGGCACGGCTATCCCGCGCACCGCTACTCATTCACCCGGGAGGTATATGCGCCGTCATTCTCGCTGCTCGACGGCTTTGTCGCGGGAGCGGAGCATGCGGGGACGCCCACGGTAATACTCGCGGACTTCAATATTCCCGACCCGCTCGACTGTATGCCATGCACAAAAGCGACGCACCGCGACATCTTCGACGGCGAGAGCACCCGCCCGAGCGGGAGAAAGACCGACGGCATACTCGTCCCGTCCGGCACAAAAACCATAACAAAACATAACATTCCGACAGGATTTGACCACAACTGCCTCTGCGCGGAGGTAGAGCTCCCCACCAGGTAAACACCGAGCGAACCGCCCGAAAAGAGTACACGGGTATATGCTTTTGATATTTGAAAAAGAAAATACACGGTAAGCACAAGGCGAGTATTCCGCCATGCTTACCGTGTTTTTTCCTATAAATCGGAAGAGGAGCGAAACGAAGATATATCAGAAGAGGCGCGAGCCTGCGACGAACTTTGCCTTTATTCCTCCCGTAATATCAAGGGAGAGATAAACCGCGCGCTCGAGTCGCTCGGGCACCGGGAGCTCCCGCGGGGAGCGGAGAGAGGTATCGTCTATGACAAGCGCGTCAAAGGCATATCCCGTATCAAAGCCGCCTACCCTGCCGAAAAATTCACCGCCGCCGCGCGTCGCCATCCAGAACGCCTCCTCAAATCTAAGAGGCGCAGCCCCTTTATCGACATATCGCCAATACATTTTTGATACCTGTATCGCGTCCGTCATTGTGCGGAAGAGCGAATCCGAATGTCCGGCGGCGACATCCGTGCCGAGCCCCACCCTTATCCCCGCGTCGAGATATTTTCTCACCGGAGCGATGCCAGAGGAGAGATTCAAGTTTGATCCCGGGCAATGAGCCACGAAAACGCCGTTTTCGTATAGCCTTTTCACCTCACGCTCATCCGACCATACGCAATGCGCCATAATCGTCCTGACAGACCCGCCATGCGTCTCCCTGTCGCCGAACATCCCATACATGTCATATCCGTCGCCGTAAAAATCCGCCTGCGGAAAAAGCTTTCCGACAAGCTCTATCTCCTCCGGGTTCTCCGAAAGGTGCGACTGCACCGGGAGGTCATATTTTTCCCGTATCGTACCGAGGCGGTGCATAAGCTCATCCGTACAGCCGGGGAGAAAGCGCGGGGTCAGTATCGGGGCGGTCCTCGAAAATCTCCCTTTTACATCTTCGAGCCAGTGGACGGTCTCATCCGCGGACTCCTGCGCGCTCTCCAGTATTCCCTGCGGCGCGCCCCTGTCCATATTAACCTTGCCGACGCGGCTTACTACCCCGCTCTTCTCCATCTCTTCCATCAGTATTTCCGTCGCGCGCCTGTGGACGGTGGCGAAGATACACGCCCGCCCGGTCGCGCCGCGGCGGAGCCCGCCGGCAAATACGGAGTACGCGCGGCGGGCGTATTCCTCGTCTGCGTACCGCTCCTCCTCCGGAAATGCCGCATTACAGAGCCATTGCATGAGCTCATAGTCCATGCCTGTACCGCGGAAGGCGTACTGCGGAGCGTGGATATGCAAATCGACCATAGCGGGGATTATCAGGCTGTCCCCGAAGTCATAGACCGGGACGGCGGAAAATTCCTCCGGCAAACTCTCATACACGCCGCGGGAGATCCCGCCGGAGCATACCGCATACCCGTGTACGGTTTTTATCCTTGTTTTACTCTCGGAATAACATATATTTCCCTTTAATGCAAATGTTTCGGTCATAGTATGTCTCCTTTTTCGTTTTCGGCTCACCGGAGCGGAGCCCGGGGGGGTCAGTCTCCCCCGGCGTCCTCACGCCAGCTGCCCGACGGTATACCGACCTCCGACCAGAAGTAATCCGTCCTGTAGCCAGAGCCGCGCGGTATATGCACGGTTATCTGCCTGTCGGCAAACGGGCGCGGCGGGCTTATCACCGTCGGGTCCGGCTCATAAATCCAGACATCGGTAATCTTCGAGGAGTCGAATGTCCCGTTCGAGATATTGAGTTTTACGCCCGCAGGTATGCGAACCGTCAGAACCTCGGAGCCGGAGAATGTCCCCGCGCCGAGCGAGACGACATATTCACCGTTTGTCCCTATCGGGAGGGTCAGATCCCGCGCACTGCGCCCCTGCTCCGAAAGTCCGGTTATTCTGTACCCGCCGGAGGCAAGATGCTCATATGTGAAATAAATCTCGTTTTCGTCCGTACCGTCGAATGTATAATCGTTTGTGACAAGGGGCGGCGGCTCCGGCACTGTTTCCTCTACCTTACGCGGTATGCCCATGGCAAGGAGGAGGTCACCGAGGAGCGAGACGGTGTGCGCCGTCACGCCGTAGTCATTAAGATGAAAGTTCGAGTCATAGAAATATCCGCCGTTCATGATGGAGGAGTCTATATCGGTTATAAATTCGCACTTTATATTCTCCCGCATATGGCGGTCAAAATCGTACACGCCCCCGTCCCTCGCCTCGTCTGTCAGGGCGAGCTCATTCATCGGGCAGTAGCTGAAATAGACCGTCGCGCCGCGGCTCTCGCAATATGAGATATAATCATTCAGATACTCCGCAAAGTCGTCGGAGAGAATGTCCGGCGAGAGGTCGAGCGGCGAGTTCTCATCC
>CALDMI010000226.1 GCA_937914815.1 uncultured Clostridia bacterium | reverse complement strand
ATAGCGACCGCAAGTAAAGTGACCCGATAAAAAGACCCTGAAAAATTCAGCAACTCGTCGCCGCGCGGAAAAACCCGCCGGAGAGACGAAAATGCAAAAGACAGAAAAAGACAAAGAGACGGAAAACAAGAAAACGGGGATTCCCCGATATAAACAAGGACCGCACAGTATGCGGATACGGTAAACTATGATGAAAAAGAGACTCGCGGCAATTGTGACAGCCGTCATGGCGGTCATACTGGCTGCCGTTTTCCTCGGCTCCTGTTCAGAGCAGCCGACCCCGGAGGAGAGAGGCTACACCGTAAAGGTGACCTACGACTTCAACGACGGGGACGGGGACGGCGAGTCCACAAAGAGAGTATTCTACTATAAACCGGACACCCCGATGATGAAACCCGGAGACAGCGCGGAGTTCACGATACCGTCGCGCGGCGCGGCGTACACCGTCGCCTGCTGGCGGAGGGCTCTGCTCGACGACACCGGGACCCCCCTCCGCTCGGAGAGCGGGGAGATACTGACGGAGGACGAAGTATTCGATTTCGCGACGGCGCGCGCGACGGAGAGCATGATGCTCATCGCCGAGTGGAAGCGGAACCCGACGGTGACAATACACGTCGACGGGCGCGAACCGGATGTCAGAGCCTATACGGAGGGGGAGACGGTAAACCGCTTCTCCTACATGAAAAACCGCAGGGACGATAACGGAAACGTCGAATACACCTTCTACGACTACTACATAGACAGCGGGCTTACCGAAAAGGTATCCTGGCCGCTCGTCATGGGTGACGGCGAGAACATTGACATATATACAAAATGGCTCCCCGGCGATGTGCTTATAATCCGTGAGGCGTCGGACCTCTCAAAGATTTCCGACTACCAGAACAAGACGATATATCTTGACGCGGATATAGACTGCTCGGAGAACAAGACCGGCTTCCCGACGCTGCGGCAGTTCTCCGGTAAGTTCATGGGCAACGGACACACGCTGAAGAATATCACAAAGGATGTGACGCTTTCGAGGACGGTCACGGGCTTCGGTCTCTTCGGAGAGGTGAAGCAGGGGGCGGAGATTACCGACCTGACGCTCGAAAACATGACGGTCTCCGTGCGGGTGACGCTCCCGGCGACCTATGATGTAGGACTCCTTGCAACCCGGGTGACCGGAGACGCAAAGATAACGGGGCTGACCTTCACCGGCTGCTCCGTGACATATGAAATGCTTTCGTCGGCTGAGGGCGCGTACCTCAGGTACTCAAAGGATACAGAGTACGAGGGCGCGGTCGGAAGTATCGACGACGGCAAAACACTTGAATTTACGGTAACACCGGAGAGCGGGAAGATAGACTTCTCGGCTCTGGCGTGAGACCGGAACGAAGAAAGGAAACAAAATGAGAAATTTCAAGAAAATCGTGTCTCTGCTTCTCGTCCTCGTTATGAGCGTCGGTATAGTCTTTACCCTCGCATCCTGCAAGGATGACGTGAAAGAGTCGAAATGGGACACAGAGCGGGACCCCGTGAGATTTGCAATCGAGGGACAGGACGGAGTTTTCAACCCCTTCTTCTCCACGACCGCATATGACAGCGAGATAACCGGACAGACGCAGATAGGACTCCTCACGACGAAGGTAGTCTTCGACTCGGAGGGCAAGTACAAGGGCGTCGAGGTCGCGGCGGGCGACGATTACGCCTGCGTCGCGAAGGATTTTATCGAGCGCACCTTTGAAGAGGGCGGAAAGAAGTACACAGAGTACTCCTTCCTCATAAAGAACGGCGTGAAGTTCTCCGACGGCGAGGACCTCACGATAAAGGACGTCCTCTTCAACCTCTATCTCTATCTTGACCCGGTCTATACCGGTAACGCGACTATCTACTCTACCGACATCGTCGGACTTATAGAGTACCGCACACAGGGCGAGAGCACCTCGGAGGACGATTTCAACCGCGGATTCGTCGACAAGGCGCAGATCCGTATAAACGCGATATATGACTACTGCCAGTACTTCATTCATGAGAACTCCGGCACCGGCTCCGCGGGCAGCAAGCCTGCCGACGGGACAGACGCCCTCCGCCAGATACTCTCGGATATAGACCTTGTAAAGAGCCTCTTCCGCGAGGAGCTGACGAGCGACTATCAGACCGCGATATCCTCTCTTGAGGACTATCAGAAGGAGTACACGATTGAGAATTCGTGGCAGCTCTTCCTCTACCTCGAGGGTATAGCGCAGGTCGAGACAAACTCGCAGACCGGCTATCAGATAAAGGAGAACGGAAGATACAAGATAGACTTCTCCGCATATGAGAGCTTTGTCAGCGACTATGTGAACGGGAACTGGAAGAGAATACAGAGCGAGAACTCCGGAATGTCGGATGCCGACGCAAAGGCAAAGGCAGAGCAGGAGTTTGTAACAAAGCTCGTATGGGAGAGATACATTGAGTCCGAGAGCGGGGATCTGAACTACTCGGGTATGCAGGGCGTCGTCCTCGGCTCCGCATCGGCTGAAAAGGTGCTCGAGAGATTTACCGCCGAGGCAAAGTCGGATTACTTCGAGGACAAGAAGAACAGCGAGGGTGGACTCACCTATTCCGAGATAAGCGGAATAACCACAGAGCGCGTCACCTCCTTCAACGGAAACAGCCTTGACGGAACCTACGATGTTCTGAAGATAAAGATAAACGACGTCGACCCCAAGGCTATATGGAACTTCGCATTCACCGTGGCTCCGATGCACTACTACTCGAACGAGGAGACCATAAGAAATACGAAGTTCGGAGTTGAGTACGCCTCCACAGACTTCATGAACAACGTTGTCAAGGACTCGGCGAAGCTCGGCGTCCCGGTCGGCGCGGGACCCTATAAGGCGTCGAAGCAGGGCGGTCTCTCTGACGGCGAAAAGTACCCGACGAAGAACCAGTTCCTCCAGAACAACGTCGTCTACTATGAGAGAAATACCTACTTTGAGACCCTCGGCTCGGGTATCAACAACGCGAAGATAAAGTACATAAGATACCAGGTCATAAACTCCGCGCAGACGATAGCCACCCTCGGCACCGACGGAATAGATGTCGGTAACCCCTCGGGCACACAGGAGAACCTCAACTCGATAGCACAGTATCCGCACCTCGCAACAATGGAGGTAAAGACCAACGGCTACGGATATGTCGGTATCAATCCGAAATATGTTCCGGATATCGCCGTGCGCCGCGCGATAATGTACGCGATGGACACATCCCTTATCCTGAATTACTATCCGGAGGGCTCCTGCGAGAGAATATTCTGGCCGATGTCCAAGACCTCGTGGGCATACCCCGACGACGGACGGAGCTATCCATACTACCAGCTGAAGACCGCGGAGGAGATACTGAATTATCTTCTTGATGCG
>CALDMI010000225.1 GCA_937914815.1 uncultured Clostridia bacterium | reverse complement strand
CAAGCGGTATAACGGTATATCCGTCCACGGCTATATAAATCAGAAACGGGTAATGTACGCAAAGCAGCTTATAGAGTCGGGGGAGACCGCCTCCGGCGCGGCATACCGCGTTGGCTTCGGCGATTATTCTGCCTTTTACCGCGCGTATGTAAAACTGCTCGGCTGTGCGCCGACAGATACGGCGACAAGACAGCGCGACGCCATATTGCCGCCGGAAGAGGAGAGTGACGCAGAGAATGAAAGAATATAAATACCTCCCGCGCGTCAATTCTCCGGAGGAGCTTAAAAGCCTTACCGAGCGTGAACTCCCGGCATATTGTGCCGAGGCGCGGGATTTCATGGTGGATGAGGTCACCCGCCACGGCGGACATCTCGCCTCGAACCTCGGGATAACCGAGCTTACCGTAGCGATACACCGGGTCTTTGACGCCCCGCATGACCACATAATATTCGATGTCGGACATCAGGCATATGTCCATAAGATGATAACCGGGCGAAAGGGCGCGTTCGACACACTCCGTACCCCCGGCGGGCTCTCGGGCTTCACCCTCCGCCGCGAGAGCGAATATGACCCGTTCGGCGCCGGTCATTCCTCGACCTCTCTTTCCGCCGCCCTCGGATTTGCCGAGGCGGATAAGCTCTCGGGGAGCGATGCATACACCGTCTGCGTGATGGGAGACGGCGCGTTCACCGGCGGCATGATACACGAGGCAATGAATAACTGCAAGCCGGATATGCGCCTCATAATAATCCTGAACGAGAACCGCATGTCGATATCAAAAAACCGCGGTGCCTTCGCCTCCTACCTCTCGCGTATCCGCGTCTCCCGCGGCTACGCCCGCTTCAAGAAGACGACGAAGTCCGCGCTCTCGCATGTGCCCCTGATAGGGAAGCCGCTGACACACCTCCTTGAAAAAATACGCGATGTCTTGAAGAAGATATTTTACCGTGAGAACCTCTTTGAACAGCTCGGCTTATCCTATGTCGGACCCGTGAACGGCAACGACTGCAAAAGGGTGGAGGAAAAGCTCCGTCTCGCAAAGGACACCGGTAAAACCTGCGTCGTCCATGTCTGTACAAAAAAAGGCAAGGGCTACGCCCCGGCGGAGAAGTCGCCGGATAAATATCACAGCGTCCACCCCGGGAAAACTGAGGGCGAGACCTTCAACCGCGTGTTCTGCGACGAACTGATAAAGTGCGCGGAGAGGAACAAAAAAATAGTTGCCGTAACCGCCGCAATGGGGCTCGGCACCGGGCTCCGCCCGTTTGAGGAGCGTTTTCCTGTGAGATATTTTGATGTCGGCATAGCGGAGGAGCACGCCGTCACCTTTGCCGCAGGACTTGCCGCAAACGGA
>CALDMI010000224.1 GCA_937914815.1 uncultured Clostridia bacterium | reverse complement strand
CGGGAGGTGACATCCGGGGCGGAGGTCAGATATATCTGCTCGATATCTCTTCTGAAATAGCCCTCCTGCCGCTCAAGCGTCGGGATATCCGGCATCGATATTACGTATTTCCTCTCTGTTTCTATGTGAGACATGGCTTTTTCCCCTACTTTTATTGTGTTTTCTGCACTATTATTCAAATTAATCTTGACTTATTCGCCGGGATATGTTAAAATAACCATACGCTATGAGCAATGTACAAAATGAGCATTGCATAAACGAGCCGAAAGGATACCGATATGAACAAGGTTTCTGAATTTTTTCATTCAAAGAAGTGGAAGAATATACTTGATAAATTCACGACAGGGCTTCTTATACTTCTTATGGCGTCGCCCATTGCGATACTCGCCTATATCATCGTGTGGTTTATCAATAAGTAAGATACAGAGAATATTTTTCTCTGATACCGCCCCGGGGCTCCGTTTTTTCGGAGGTCTGCCGGGGCGGTATTTTTTCTTTTTATGTCTGCCGCCCGGCGGTCAGTTTTTTTCTTCGTCGCCCGGGTGTGACAGCGCGCGGAGCCCCGCAGAGAGCACATCGGCGAGGCGGCGACCGAAATCATCGTCCGGCAGGGGGACGCGCATGACATCTTCGCCTTCCTCCGGCGAAAGTTCTACACGGTCAAGGACGGTCGCATATCCGCCCTCGCTCGTCGCTATTGATTTTGATACACGGCTTATGGTTACCGTGCTCGCGCCAGTGGCGGCGGCGATGTCTACATAGTTCACGCCGTTACGGAGGAGGCGCGCGACCTCAAGTCTCTGCGAAAAGTCAGCGAGCTCCCTTACGGTTAAGATATCCGAGAAAAACCGGCGGCACTCTTCCCTGCTACGGAGCGAAAGCACCGCGCTTATAAATCTCTCTGTCTGTGTATTTTTCATTAAATTCTCCTTTGTACCGGGGCACATAAAATGTCGGTGAACGGTGTCCCAAGGTGTCCCGAGCTTCCGGTTCAAGTATAATCTCACGCGGCGGAAAAGTCAAGCACTTTACTGTAAAAAAGTAAGATAAAAACAATACAAAAGAGCCGGGGCAAGCCCGGCTCTTTGTCCAATCAATCAATGCTTCTCGCGAGTTCGTTTTTTAATGCGGGGCGCAGGTTAGTGCGGCACCCTGTTGTTTGTTTTTGCGGGGCGGGACAGCGGAAAGAACGCGCATATTCAGTGCGGTTTTCTTTTGTTCCCTGCCCGCTTTTTCAATACACGCCCTACGGCGTTTTTTATATTTCGGGAAACCGCCGCCAGCCCTACGAACGAATTCTTCGCGCGGCGGTCTCCCTCGGTAGCTGAATTATTCCCTGTATGCTTTTATTACATCTTGGGGGTGGGGTTCGCGGTCTTGA
>CALDMI010000223.1 GCA_937914815.1 uncultured Clostridia bacterium | reverse complement strand
AACGCCCGGCGGAGAGGTCTGATTACGCGAACAAGGCATAGGGCGTGTATCAATTTCACATAGAAAAAGCACAGTCAGGCAGGTGTCCGATTTTGTCGGTACCGCCCCGGCTGTGCTTTTTGTTTTGTCAAATCACTCTATCCAGAATACTCTTCCGTCTTTTCTCTTCGCAGGGCTCGGTGCCTCACCGTCAATGTATCCGACGGCGAGGTTTCCTATTCCCTCATAGTCACCGGTAATTCCCTGCTCTTTCAGAAGTTCACGGTACTCGGGCATTTCAAACTCTTCCTTTGCCCTGTGAATCCATATGCTCCCGAGACCGAGCGAATGTGCGGCGAGCATCATGTTTCCCATCACGAGACTGCCGTCATAGACGCGCGTTCCAACGCTCTTATCAGCGAGGACAACGAGGACGGCGGGCGCGCCGTAGAACGGGTCAAACCCCGGCTTCCACCCTCCTATCTCTGCATTTGCCGCGGAGAGTCTGTCGCGTATCTCTTTATTTGTTATGGCAAGGATAATTGTTCCCTGCTTTCCCATTCCGCTCGCGGCATAGAGCCCCGCCTCAACTATTTCGGCGAGATCCTTCTTTTTCGGCATATCGCCCCTGAATTTGCGGATGCTCCTCCGCTCCTTTATCGCCTTGATTATTTCGTTCATCATTCTCTGCTCCTTATATTTCTCTTTTTATTATGTCAGAAAAAACTCTGAAAATTTCAGATTGTCTCCGTCATCAGTATATCACGGGCGGCGGATTTTTTCAATAAGGGGTGAGAAAATAATATGCGGGTGCTCACATACGGCTCTCGAGGCGGTATTCTCCGGCGACAAGCTCCCTATCGATACCGGGAACGGAGAAATGCGCGGTAGTGCCGGAGGGGATACTTACCGTGTAGACGGTTCTACCGTTCACTCTCTCAAAGCCGGAAAAGACCGTACCGTATATACTCTTATACGAGAGCGACGCATGCGTCAGGCTCCCGCCGACGACGGGAGATATTTCAAAGCGGTTCTCCCCCGCGACGCGGACGCCGCACATGCGGGAAAATATCCACTCGCATACCGCGCCCTTTGAATAGTGGTCGAGCGATGCAATACCGCCCTGCGCCTGCGTGCCTTCCCAGCTTTCCCAGATGGTGTTGGCGTTCATCTTCGGCATGAAGAGCCAGCCCGGCATCTGCTCGTTTTCGAGAAGTTTATACGCATATTCTATGTCAATATTTTCGAGAACGTAAAGAATAAACGGAGTGGACAAAAATCCCGTGCCGAGCCGCCAATCGTAGTGTTCAAGTGCGGTAATCAGGCGTTTTTTTGCAAATTCAACTTGTTTTTCATCCAAAAGCCCCAGATACAGCGGACGAACAAGTTTTGCCTGTCTGTCGGTATCGAGTGAAAACTTCGGGCATTCTATCAGTTTTCCGTAGCCGATTTTCGCCTTTTCGGCGTATTCCGAAAAGCGTTTTTGATCCTCGGCTTTCCCCAATACTTCGGCTATTTCCGCCATTGTTTGCAGCATATAAACGATATATGCCGTCGTTTCTTCGGGATGCGGACAGGCAAAATCCTTGAAGCCCGTGATATGCACCTCTGTCGGCTCCGCCCATTCGCCGTAAGACTGACCGTAATTGGAAATATACTTTTTGTATTTGCGGTCGATTCCCGTTCTGATTGCGGTCGGATACCATTTGCCGAGTGTTCTGATCTTGAAATCG
>CALDMI010000222.1 GCA_937914815.1 uncultured Clostridia bacterium | reverse complement strand
ATTCCGCTGCGGCTCACGCCCCTCATAATATACTTACGAAGGAACACGAACACAAGGAACAGCGGGAGGGAGACTATCGCAACGGCAGCCATCTGCACCGGGTAATCGACGACGCCGGCGGCGTTTGAAAACGCCTCACGCAAGCCGTTTGTTATCAGGCGGTGCGCATCGTCGTTTGCAACGAGGCGGGGCCACACATAGGTATTCCACGCGCCCATCATCTTGAGTATCGTTATTGAAATGAGCGTCGGGAGCGAGAGAGGTATCATGACCTTCCAGAGATACTTTATGTCGCTTGTTCCGTCGACCTTTGCGGCGAGGTAGAGCTCATTCGGTATCTGCATGAAGTTCTGCCGGAGAAGATAAATATAGAATACGCTGACGAGGAACGGAACGATAAGAACCGTATAGGTGTTCTTCCAGCCGAGGTTACTTACCGTCACATAGTTTGTTATTGTGAAGAGCTCGCCCGGAATCATCATTGTTGCGAGGAGGGCGGCGAACAGGGCGTTCTTCCCCTTGAATTCAAGTCTCGCGAAGGCGAAAGCCGAAAGCACGGTGATAATGAGTGAAAGAACGGTGGACACAAGACCCACAAACAGAGTGTGTAGGAAGAGGTCCCCGAGGCTCGCCGTGCGGAATGCCTTTGCATAGTTAGCCCAGATTATCTTTCTCGGCCAGAGGGTCGGGATAAGGAGATTATACTCGTCAAGGCTCTTTAAGGAGGAGATTATCATCCAGTAGAACGGGAAGAGGACGAAGAAAGCAACAGCTATAAGAAAGATGTAGATAAGCGCGGTGACAAGGATTTTCACGACGCGCTGTTTTGTCGTGGTGCGGGAGATGTCGCGGGCGTTCATCACCCGGATACCCTCCCCTGCCCCGGAGGCTGTCGGTGCGGAGGCTTCCGCGGGCTTCTTTTCAAGATCTGCCATAATCCGACCTCCTTAATAGTGGACTTTCTTCTTGCTGACCCAGAGGTTCAGCATAGTCACGACGAAGATTATTGCGAAGAGGATAAGCGCCGCGGCGCTCGCGCGCCCGTGGTTATTCCCCTCGAGGGCGTCATAAATGAACCCGACCATTGTATTGAGTCTGCCGGGGTCATGCACAGGTCCCATAGCCTCGCCGAACACGCCGACGATGCTCGAATACTCCTTGAAGCCGCCGATAAAGCCGGTTATGACAACATAGGCTATCATCGGGGAGAGGAGCGGAACGGTAATTCTCCAGAATGTGCGCGCACGGGAGGTGCCGTCGACCTTTGCGGCGTCGTAGTACTGCTTATTCACGCTCTGCAGACCTCCGAGGAGGATAAGTATCTTGAACGGCAGCGCGTTCCATACTATATACACGACCATGACGGCTATGTTTGCGGCGTAGGAGGAGCCGGCGTTCATCCAGTTGATGTGCCCGAGACCGAGCGCCATCAGGATATTGTTCACAATACCGTAGGAAGATATTTCCTCTGTCGCGCCGAAGATACCGGTCATCGAGAACATAGCGGCAAATACCATGCCTATCGCTATGGAGTTAGTAACATAAGGAAGGAAATATATCGTCTGAAGGGCACGCTGAAGCGGCTTTATGGAGTTAAGGCACACCGCTATAAGGAGCGCTATCATAGTCGAAAGCGGAACTGTCAGCACACAGATGAGCATCGTATTGCCAAGACAGGTCAGGAAGTGCTTATACACAAGCACCTTTTTGAAGTTGCCTATGCCGAATGCAAAGGCGAACTCGCCCTTTGCAGCCGCGACCTGCGCGCTGTAGCCCTCAAGGAAGGCTATACGCACGGTGTTGATTATCGGCCACACAGTGAATACGAGCAGAAGGATTATGGCAGGGGAAAGATACAGCCATGCCTTCCACTGATGCTTACTTTCTACCATTACTTCACCTCAAAATACAGACGCTGCTCTGTTGCCTCGCCGAGGGCGAGCGCGTCATAGAGTGTTTTCTCGGATTCTTCAACTACCGGGTCGATACGCAGACCGTCCTCGGCAGGTGCCGCCTTTTTCTGCTTCTTTGTCTTTGCCTTCCCAAGGGAGAGGAGGTCCGCCGTGCCGGAGAACTCCACCTTACCGCCGCGGTTTGCAAGCTTGCCGCTTACTACCACGGTATCGCCGACGGAGACATTCTCCGCTCCGTCACCTGTAAGGTCGTGTATGAACACGGGTTTGTCGGTGAGATTACCCACAGTTATCGTTATTCCGTTCTCGTCTGCGGAGGTAACGGTTCCCGAGAGGGTCTTTGTACCGTCGAGCTCCTCGTTCTTCGAGAATACGAACACCTTGTGAGGCTTCAGATTGAATGCTACCGTCTCGGCTGTCGGGTCGACCTTGCAGTCTGCGTCGACTATCGAGCGGATTGTCGCCGACCTTGCCGCTGGGTTCGTCGAGATTATGCTCACATCGCGCCCCATGACCTCAATTCCGGAGAGCTTACACTTCATTTTACCGTTCTTTGCGGGAACAAAGCCCTCGGGACGGATGCCGACATAGACCTCTCTGTCATCGATACCCTTGACGTCAAGGACAGCCTCGCCGTTTATGTAAAGCTTCTCTTTCTTTACCTCTCCCCCAAAGATATTGATGGGAGGAGTGCCAAGGAAGCGGGCGACAAACATGTTGTGCGGGTCGTCATACACATCCTGCGGCGCGCCTATCTGCTGGACGACGCCGAGCTTCATGACGACTATCATATCGGATATGCTCATCGCCTCTTCCTGGTCGTGGGTGACGAACACGGTTGTTATCTTTGTTTCACGCTGTATGCGGCGTATTTCCTCGCGGGTCTGGAGACGGAGGCGCGCGTCGAGGTTCGAGAGCGGCTCGTCAAGCAAAAGGACGCGCGGCATTTTGACAAGGGCGCGCGCTATTGCGACTCTCTGCTGCTGTCCGCCGGAAAGCTCGCTCGGCTTACGGTCAAGGAGCTCCTCAATCTGCACGAGCTTCGCCGCCTCGTATGTACGGTCGAGCATTTCTTCCTTTGTGAGCTTATCCGCGCCTTTGAGATTCTGGAGCGGGAACATGATGTTCTGTCCGACGGTCATATGCGGATAGAGGGCGTAGTTCTGGAAAACGAGACCCACTCCCCTGTTCTCCGGCGAGAGGTCTGTGACATCGTCGTCTCCGAAGAATATTTTTCCGCCCGTCGGCTTCTGCAAGCCGCAAATCATGTAAAGCGTCGTCGATTTTCCGCAGCCGGAGGGACCGAGAAGCCCTATCAGCTTTCCGTCCGGTATTGTGAAGGTGAAGTCGTTTACCGCGACTACCTGTCCGCCGCTCTTCTTATTGCGGCTCGGGAAAATCTTTGTCAGATTCTGCAGTTCAACTTTCATGAGAAGCTTTCCTTTTTATATATTTATTCAGATTACTGTTTTCATAGGTTGGCGGATGTCGAAATTCAACCGTTGTACCTGTCGGATGCGGTCTTTGCGCGGTCGAGCTCAAGCGCCTTTACATAAGCTATGAGTTCGTCCTCGTTTCTGAAAACGCGCTGTGTCGTCATATCCGCCACCGCTGTATAGGATATAAGGTCATGTATCATGGAGTTGTTTTTTGTCGCGACGATAAGCACACCCTCAAGCAGTAAAATAAGCCCCAGCACGGCAAATCCTAAGACACCTATACCACCAAAGTAGATCAGTATCAAAACCAGCGCGGGGACCATCAGTTCAAGAGTATACTTACCGAGTATTGAACGCACGAAAAGCGCCGCGGTCGTCACCTTTACCCCATTCGGGAAAATGACACCGAGGCTGAATATCTTTTTGCCCACCGTCTGCCCGTTACCGAAAAGGAGCGGAACGGCAAACTCAAGGACAAGGACGGAGACAAACAGACCTATCGAAATTATAAGAAGAGTCGAGTTTATGATAGAGGTCCAGCACTTGTTTGCGCCGGGGTCCTCGGAGAGCGCCTTTGTCGCCGCGTCGTACTTCTCTTTCAGCTCGTCAGAAAATTCCTCATACTGCGACTCGGCAATATCATGGAGATTTTCGGGCAGACCGTATTCCTCGGAATACTTTGTATAGTACCCCGTCATCTCGTCGTAAAGAGCGTCATACCCCACGACGACAGAGACAAGAGACCCGACACCGACAGAAAGGACCGAGAGGAGGATAAAATCCAAAAGGAACGCCGCAAAGCGTTTCCACAATCCCGCTTTCTGTAATGTTGCACCCATACCGCATCTCCGTATCCGAAAATCCGGCGGCAATCTGCCGCCCTCAACATAGAGTGTAGCACACTTTCGGTAAAATGTCAACCGCTTTTCTACTTATAAAGACTTTTACATAAATTTTACGCGGGTAATGAGTATAAATATAATAAAATCTGTTATCGCGTTTTAGTAAGGTTGCATAAAAACAAAAAAACCGGTCGGAATATGACCGGCTTTTCCGTGCGCCGTGCGTCGGCGCAGATATAGCTTGGTGAGGAGGAAAATCTGTGATTTTTATCCGACCGGCTTTGTAAGCTTCTCTATCAGGTCGAAAAAGACCGCGTCACGCGCGAGGTGATAGACATAATTCATAGGCTTATCAATCGGCGTCTCCTCATACAGACCGTCATATGTCGGCAGAAATGTCGCAATGCGACGCATTTTTGAAAAGTGCTCCTCCCCACGGAGTATATCGAGCGCACAGGCAACCGATGAGATGTCCCAGAGAACGCGTGTCCAGTCCTTGCCGGCGGCGTAGCTGTCTGCCGCACGGATTGTATTATTCGCGAGGTAGTCGGCGAGATGATTTTTCCCTATAAAGAATGTTTCGAGCTCCGGCTTTGACACCATGAGCGCATGCGCCACGCCCTCACACGGTATCTGCGTAAATTTTCCGGCGAGGCGCATTACGACGCGGGCGGCGGCGATATCCTGATACATATTGAATTCCTTTGTATGACAGAAGGAATGTGCATGCCCGCCGAGCCAGATGACATGGATACGGTCGGCAATCGTCGGATTTATGAGAATAGCCGATGCAACATCGGTTATCGCCGCTATGGCGAGGACGATAAGCGGGCGCTCTGCACTGTAATTCATAGCCCGGGCGGCGAGATCGCGCGCCGCGTCCGAGATTACCGGAGTGTTTTCGTCCGTCAGATAGGTATCGGAGCCGCGGTAGGAAAACGGGATAAGATCCTCACGCCCGGCGAGGGTCAGAATATGTGCGAGCTCCTTATAGCTCTTTTCCATACCGTCAGCCGGAGAGGTCGAATTGCTGTTCAGAAACGGAGCGGCATAGAGGGCTACGGTATTCAGGCTCTCTCTGTGCGAGAGAAGATATGAGATAGCGAACTGGTCATCTATCTCATTGAAGGCGTCTGTGTCGATGACCACATCGACGGGCAGCTGAGTTTTCATGATTGCAGTCTCCTTTGTCTTCTGTATTCTGTTGGGGTCTTATGATATTTTTCGAAAAAGGTGCGGCGGAAAAAGCTCTCGTTACGGTAGCCAACCCCGGCGATTATCTCTCCTATCGGCAGGTCAGACGAGAGCAAGCGCTCTGCGGCTACCTCGCACCTTCTGGCGGTGAGAACATCGGAAAAAGTGCGCCCGGTTTTATCCTTTATGATTTTTCCGACGGAGGCATTGCTGTACCCGAGCTCCCGCGCGGCTCCGTCAAGCGAGGCGTCCGCAAGGTGGCTGTCTATATAGCGAAGAAACCGCTCCTCAAAGCTGTCGCCTGCCGGTCGGTGTGTCATTCGGGACATGCCCGCGCTCACCTCATCTGTGGTCGGGATTGAGGATGCAGCCCCGCGCCGCGAGACGGCGAGCGCCGCGGCGGCGCTCGCAATTTTCAAGGACATCCGTTTGTCTATCCCGCGGGCACACGATGCTATAAAATATCCTGTGAATGTATCTCCTGCCGCCGTTGTATCAACCGCATCGACGAGGTATGCCGGCGCACAGATTATCTCGCCGTCCGAAAAATACATGCTTCCCCGGCTTCCGAGCGTCAGGAGCACCGCGAGCTCTGGATATTTTTCGTGCATAAGGCGGAAGAACTCGCCCTCTACGGTAAAATCGGCAAAGCAATGCGCCTCAACCTCATTTACAATAAGGCAGGAGACATCGGATAAGTTCACCGACGCGGTTACCCTGCCGACCGGGGAGGGGTTATAGAACACGCGCATGCCGCGCCCCGCAGCTGCGGATATGAGGTACGGAATTTCCGAAATCTCGTTCTGTACCGTAATGATATCACCCGCCGAGAAGCCGGAGAGAACACCGTCAATTTCCTTTCGCGTGATATCGAAATTCGCGCCGTTCAGAACGAAAATCGCGTTGTTCCCATCGTCATCCACCTGGATAACGGCGTGCCCCGTCGGGCGCCCGGAGATTCCGACATATTCGGTTGAAATCCCGGCGTCACGCATGAAATCAAGCAAAAATCCGCCGTCCCTGCCTATTTTCCCCGCGTGGTATACCGCGAGCCCGGCACGAGCTATGGCGACGGACTGGTTCAGTCCTTTGCCGCCCGGGAAGGTGTCGAGAGTCTCCGCGCGGTTTGTCTCACCTGTTTTCGTAATGTGAGGCAGGCGATAGACAAGGTCTGTATTACAGGAGCCAAAGGACAGAATTTTCATAAGGCAACCTCAGTTTTCCGTTTGTAGCTTTCAGTTAAATTATAATTCAGAGAGAGCGCTCCATGCCAGTGCACATGCGGGGGAAAAACAGACAAATGACGGCGGCACGCCCGGAATGTGAATTTGTAATGCGAATTTATATAGACAAAGGGCTGTCGCAAGCAGGCTCATAAGCCCTGTTGCGGCAGCCCTTTCCGAAGTGCCGGGTACCGGCGCGCGGATATATGATGTCATGGTGGAGACGAGGGGGCTCGAACCCTTGACCTCTCGGATGTGAACCGAACGCTCTGACCAACTGAGCTACGCCTCCGTGACGCTACATGTGGTATTG
>CALDMI010000221.1 GCA_937914815.1 uncultured Clostridia bacterium | reverse complement strand
CTGCGGGAGAAATTATCTCCGTCGCCCGTAGGGTCGCGACCTCCCGTATATGCGCGCCGAAAAACGGAACGGTGTTATACCCCGGCGAAACGACGCGGCAGGAAGATGACCTCCGCTCTGCTGTAAAATCCCATATCTCGCCGTCGTATATAGAATTTTCAAGGCAGCCGCACTCCTGCGCAAGCTCACACCCGTCTGCGGAAAATAATACACGCCCCATATCTATCCTGTAAATTTTGTAGGCGCAGAGGTAGTCCGTGCCGAACACCCCGCCGCCCCGCTCCGGCGGCTTGTCTATCCCGAATCTCCCGCTGTACCACCCGTCCCCGAGGTGCACCGAGAGGACATTTTCGCCGGGCGCGACAAGGTCCGAAATGTCATAGGTATCATACCGGAGGTACCCGCCGTAATCGTTAAAGCCCGGGGTCAGATAACAGTCGCCGACGCGGCGGGAGCCGATGTACGCGCGGTATAGTCCGAGCCCGGTTACGGCGAGGCGCAGACCGCGGCAGTCCTCTGCCGTGAGCGTAAAGTGCCGGACTATCTCCGGCGAGCGGAGAGCGCCGTCCTCCGGCGCGACGAATACAAAATCCGGATCTGCCGCCGTCTCAAACGGCAGCTCCGAGGACACGCCGCCGGAGCTCACCCGGAAGACGTAACGCCGCGCAGGGTGCGCCGAAAAGCCGGGAAAATCCACCCCCGGCGCGGAAGATAGCGGAACCGTGCGCGAGGCAACAACCCCGCCTGTGCCGTCGCACACCTCGCATAAAAACTCTCCCTCACGGTCCGCAAAAAAAAGAAAAAATCAGCTCCCCGGGGGGCACCCCGAGGGGCTCCGCCCCGTGATTTACCGATAGACCGTAAATTTTCATATCCGCCCCTCATCGTCATTTATTCATTGCTCATTGCTAATTAAAAAAATCCAAAAGCTCCGCAACACTCCCCACTCTCCCCCCGCACCCGGGGTCCGTCGCGGCGGGACCGATGCCGACCGGAAGCATCCCCGCGCGCCGCGCCGCAAGAATACCCGCCGCGGCATCCTCTATAACCGCGCACTCCCGTGGAGGGAGCGAGAGCCGCGCCGCCGCGAGGAGAAAAGTTTCCGGGTCCGGCTTCGTCCTCGAAATGTCCCACCCGTCGACCACCGTATCAAATGCCGACCGAAGCTCCGTTTTCTCAAGAATATATCCCGCATTTTTACTTGACGACCCGACCGCGAGACGATAGCCCCGCACCCGAAGCCCGGAGAGCGTCGCCCGCACGTCAGAGGCGACGTCCGACGGCGTCATGCCGGAAAGATACCCCCGGTAAATCCGGTTCTTCTCCTCCGAAAGATCCGACATCTCCCCGTCCGTGAGCGTCACGCCACCGGCGCGGAGAATTATTCTGAGGCTCTCCATGCGGCTCACCCCGCGGAGACTGTCATTCAGCCTCTCGTCAAACGGACAGCCAAGTCTGTCGGCAATTCTCTTCCACGCAAGATAGTGAAACCTGTCTGTCGAGACGAGGACCCCGTCAAGGTCAAAAATTATCCCGCGTATGCGCCCGCTTTCCATGTCCGCGCCCTCCTCTGAAAAATCCGCAATTCATTCTTTTCCCGACCACCTGCCGACAAATACGTCCGACGGCGAGGTACCGTAAAATCCTTCCCGCCCGGTGAGCTTCTCCATAAGCG
>CALDMI010000220.1 GCA_937914815.1 uncultured Clostridia bacterium | reverse complement strand
GTGAACCCCACACAGTGCGAGGCGGTCACTATGGTTGCCGTCCAGGTAATGGGCAACGACGTCGCCGTCGGTATGGCGGCGTCACAGGGCAACTTTGAGCTGAATGTGTTCATGCCGGTTGCGGCGTACAACTTCCTTCAGTCGGTGCGCCTGCTTGCCGAGGCGATAGTTTCATTCAATAATAACTGCGCCGTCGGTATAACCGCAAACAAGGAAAAGATGTACCATAATCTCCATAACTCCCTTATGCTTGTAACGGCTCTCAACCCGTATATAGGCTACGAGAACGCCGCAAAGACGGCAAAGAAGGCATTTCACGATAACATCTCCCTGAAAGAAGCGTGCGTTGAGCTCGGCTTCTTGACTCCGGAGAGGTTTGACGAGGTGTTCCACCCGGAGAAAATGGTCTGATACTGGAGGATATATAAATGAAGGTAGCATATTTCCCCGGGTGCACCCTGCGCACAAAGGCGAAGGAACTTGACTTCTTCGCCCGTCGCTGTGCAGAGCTCCTCGGGATAGAGCTATGTGAAATAAAGGATTGGCAGTGCTGTGGCGGCGTCTATGTCACATCGAATGACGAGATAGCCACAAAGCTGTCGTCCGTCCGCGCGCTCATTGCCGCGCGTGATATGGGTATGCCGCTTGTCACCGTCTGCTCGGCTTGTCACAATGTCATAAAGCAGACGAATAACGCAATGGCAAACGACCCTGTTTTTTCCGCGCGCGCGAACGCGTATATAGCGCAGGATAAAAATCCGTCCGCCCCGTACCACGGAGAGACAAAGGTGTATCATTACCTTGAACTCCTTCGTGACGTCGTCGGGTTTGATAAGCTCCGTGCGGCGGTGAAAAATCCGCTTTCCGACAGGTCTGTCGGTGCATATTACGGCTGTTTTCTTCTCCGTCCGGGAAAGGTCATGGCTTTTGACGATGTCGAGAATCCGAAGATAATAGAGAACTTCATCCGTGCCCTCGGCGCTGAGCCGGTGAACTACCAGATGCGTAACGAATGCTGCGGCGGCCCTCGAGAGCCGCGAGCTCGCAAAGAAAAAATCATCCGCCGTCACATCGAACGCCGCCGCATGCGGTGCCGCAGAGCTTGTGACGGCATGTCCTCTTTGTAAGTACAATCTTACGGAGAACGGCACAGGAGATGTCAGGACGCTTTATTTTACAGAGCTGCTTGCCGAGGCGCTCGGTGTCAGGGAGGAATACAATGCAGAGCAAAAATGAAAAAGAAAAGGAACAGCTGCTTCGCATGAGCGGCGTAAATCCGCTGAAATGCATGCGTTGCGGAAAATGCTCCGCCACCTGCCCGTCATATGACGAGATGGAATATCACCCGCACCAGTTTGTATACATGGTCGAGAACGGGGACATAGAGACTCTTATGAAGTCTCCGTCGGTATATAAATGCCTCTCCTGCTTTGCCTGCGTCGACAGATGCCCCCGCGGGGTCGAGCCGGCGAAGCTTATCGAGGCTGTGCGCCTCCTTGCCGTCCGGCAAAAAGGAAACAATCACCTGAAATCCGACGACATACCGGAGCTCCTCGACAGTGAGCTCCCACAGCAGGCGATAGTCAGCGCACTGCGGAAATATTCAAAGTAAAGGAGAGGTAAGATGCAGAGAATTGGCGTTTTTGTCTGCCATTGCGGAACGAATATAGCCGGCACCGTGGATGTCGCCGCGGTTGCGGAGGCCCTCGGGCATGAGCCCGGGGTGGTCGTCTCCCGCGATTACCAGTACATGTGCTCTCAGGCAGGTCAGAATATGATTGCCGAAGAGATAAAGAACAACCGCCTGACGGGTATTGTGGTCTGCTCCTGCTCTCCGCGTATGCATGAGGCAACCTTCAGAAAGACCGCGGCGTCTGCGGGGATAAACCCCTACATGGTCGAGATAGCCAACATCCGTGAGCAGTGCTCATGGGTACATAAGGATATGGCTGTCGGCACGGAAAAGGCAATAATCCTCGCAAGAGCCGCCGTGGCTAAGGTAAACCTCAATGCGCCGCTCACCCCGGGCGAGACCCCGGTGACAAAGCGCGCGCTTGTCATAGGTGGCGGTATAGCCGGGATACAGACCGCGCTTGATATTGCCGACGCCGGATTTCCGGTCGATATAGTGGAGCAGAAGCCCACGATAGGCGGAAAGATGGCACAGCTCGATAAGACCTTCCCGACGCTTGACTGTGCGGCGTGCATACTCACGCCGAAAATGGTTGATGTCGCGCAGAACGACAAGATAAGAATTTTCTCTTACTCCGAGGTGACCGGCGTCAAGGGCTTTGTCGGAAACTTTGATGTGACAATAAAGCGCAAGGCGAGATATGTAAAAGAGGATATCTGCACCGGTTGCGGTCTCTGTACCGAAAAGTGCCCGCAGAAGAAGATACCGAACGAGTTTAACCTCGGCATGGACAACCGCCACGCAATATACATTCCGTTCGCACAGGCGGTGCCGAAGGTCGCGACAATCGACCCGGAGCACTGTATGATGCTGAAAACCGGAAAGTGCGGCGTCTGCTCTAAGGTTTGCGGCGCCGGAGCGATAGACTATAAGGCAAAGGACGAATATGTCGAGGAGAAGTACGGCGCGATAGTGGTCGCAACCGGCTTCAATCCTATATCCATGGATAAGTTCGACGAGTTTGCTTATTCGCAGTCAAAGGACGTCGTGACATCCCTTGAGCTTGAGCGGCTTATGAACGCCGCGGGACCCACCGGAGGAACGCTCCTGCGCCCCTCTGACGGAGAGCACCCGCATACGATAGTATTCGTTCAGTGCGTCGGCTCGCGTTGCACCGCCTGCGCGGATAAGGGCAAGGAATACTGCTCGAAGATTTGCTGTATGTACACGGCAAAGCACGCAATGCTGATACGCGACAAGTACCCGGATACCGAGGTCTATGTGTTCTACATAGATGTCCGTACCCCCGGAAAGAACTTCGATGAGTTCTACCGCCGCGCGGTAGAGGAGTACGGCGTCCATTACATAAAGGGCATGGTCGGCAAGGTCACGCCCGAGGGCGGAAAACTGAAAGTTCAGGGCTCCGACCTCATATACGGAAAACAGCTCCACATAGACGCCGATATGGTCGTTCTCGCCGCGGCGATAGAGCCGGATAAGTCGGCGCGCCACCTCGCCACAATGCTTACGGCGAGCATGGATACGAACGACTTCTTCACCGAGGCACATCCGAAGCTCCGCCCGGTAGAGAGCCCGACGGCGGGCGTGTTCCTCTCCGGTACCTGCCAGGGACCGAAGGATATTCCCGAGACGGTCTCGCAGGCGGGCGCCGCGGCGTCAAAAGTAATAGGGCTTCTCTGCAAGGATAAGCTTACCGGCAACCCGTGCGTCGCACACCCGGATGAGCTGATGTGCAACGGCTGCTCGACCTGTGCAAATGTGTGCCCCTACGGTGCTATAACCTACATCGATAAAGAATTCCGCATGCCCGACAGGACGACGAAAACACGCCGTGTCGCCTCGGTAAACGAGGCGGTATGTCAGGGGTGCGGCGCCTGTACGGTAGCCTGCATGTCCGGCGCAATGGACCTGCGTGGCTTCTCGAATAAACAGATAATGGCGGAGGTAGACGCGATATGCAAGTAACTGAATATAAGCCGCTTATCGTGGCGTTCTGCTGTAACTGGTGCTCCTATGCGGGCGCCGACCTCGCGGGCAACAACCGTCTTTCTTATCCCGCAGATGTCAAGATAATCCGCGTCCCGTGCTCCTGCCGCGTGAATCCCATGTTCATTCTTCGCGCCTTTCAGCGCGGTGCTGACGGAGTGATACTCTGCGGCTGTCACCCCGGTGATTGCCATTATACAACCGGTAACTACTACACCCGCCGCAGAATGGCGCTCCTCTTCTCAATGCTTGATTATCTCGGCATAGAGCGTGAGCGCACAAGGGTAGAGTGGGTGAGCGCGGCGGAGGGCGCGAAGTTCGCCGCCACGATGAACGATTTTGTAAAGACCGTCGCCGCTCTCGGCGAGAATAAGCGACTGGAGGATATCAGATGCAAGAAATAAACCGTGATACTCTCATCGCCCGCGCGAAGGAGCTTCTTTCGGACGGCACGGTTGACCGCGTGCTCGGCTGGCGGTGCGGAGAGTTTGATTATGATGTCACCCCGGCGGTATTCCGCTCGGCGGATGAGCTTGATACGGGCTTTGTTTTCAATATCTTCTGCGGTGCCAACTTCTCGAAGTACCTTATAAAGGAAACCGCAAAGAGCGAGAGCAGGGTACTCGTATTTCTGAAGCCCTGTGATACATACAGCTTCAATCAGCTTCTGACAGAGCACCGTTTTGACCGCTCTCGCGTCTATGCGATAGGCGTTCCGTGCGACGGTATGAGCGATGTGAATACGCTGAAGCTCCGTGCGGAGAATATCCTCTCCGCTCATGAAAACGGCGATGCCGTGGAGATTGAGACCCTCTACGACGGAAAAATTACACTCCCGCGCGAGAAAATACTCTCCGAGCGTTGCCGCTTCTGCAAATCGAAGAAGCATGTCGCATATGATGAGCTCCTCGGCGAGGAGGGCGATGTATGCGATAACTCGAGATTTGACGAGGTGAAGAGAATAGAGGCAATGACCCCGGACGAGAGATTCGAGTTCTGGCGCGGCGAGCTCTCGCGTTGTATACGCTGTAATGCCTGCCGCGATGTCTGCCCCGCTTGTACATGCGAAAAGTGCGTTTTCGATAACCCGAACTCCGGCGTCTCCAATAAGGCGGCGGCGAACTCCTTTGAGGAACAGATGTTCCATATCATTCGCGCGTTCCATGTCGTCGGCAGATGTACTGACTGCGGCGAATGTTCGCGCGTCTGCCCGCAGCATATTCCGCTTCATCTTCTGAACCGTAAGTTCATATCCGATATAGACAGGCTTTACGGCGATTATCAGGCTGGCGCCGAGGTCGGTGGGCGTGCCCCCGTTGTCAATTTCTCCGCCGGGGACCCCGAGCCGTCGGACGCGGTGGAAGGAGGGGCAAACCATGCGTAAGCTTTCACTTGACAGGCTTGACAGCTTCTTTGCCGCGATTGCGGAGACTGCCGCGCTTTATATGCCGGTTGACACGAAAACCGGAGCGAAATATCAGAAATGGGCACCCGGCACGGTGCTCTCCGGCGCGCTCAATACAGTGAGATCGCCGAAGGACTTCTTCTTC
>CALDMI010000219.1 GCA_937914815.1 uncultured Clostridia bacterium | reverse complement strand
CATGGTGAACACCATCTGGGGCGTTTTCGGCTCCCGGAGGGGCAGACCGTCGCAACCGAGGAGGAGATGGCGCGGCGGCTCCCGTCCTCGTCCCCTCTTGTATTCGAGGTGACAAACTTCACGCGGCTCTGCGACACTGTATTCCGCCGCGCCGGCGGCGTCGGCACCCGGAGGGCGGACCGGGCGAGGTGTGCCCTCATAATGTGGCAGACGCTCGCCGAGCTGCTCCCCCACCTCAGCACAATGGGCAAGGAGGTCTCGCCCGGGACGGTGCGCAAGGCGCTCGACGCCATGGCGCAGGTGCAGGCGATAGGGCTCTCGCCCGAGGAGCTCGCAGAGGCGGCGGAGTCCGGCGCCGTGGACGGCGACATGCGCCTGCGCGCGAAGCTCTCCGACATGGCGAAGATAAGTTCAGCCTATCGCGCTATGATGGGCGACGGGTTTGCCGACGGGGGCGAGATACTCCCGCGGGCGACGGCGAAGGTGCGCGAGGACCGCACGCTGTTCTCCGGGTGCGAGTTCTATTTCTGTGGCTTCACCTCCTTTACAGCCGACCAGTATGCCATGCTGTCGGCTCTCGCCGGGCGGGCGGAGGTGACGGTCACGCTCTGTCTGCCGAAGGTCGGCAGAGACTCATTTGAATATACCGAGTCCGCCGACACGCGCGCGCGCCTGCTACGGATAGCGCAGAAGAGCGGCGTCGACATATCGGCGCGGAAGATTGACGGCGCGCGCGGGACAAAATCAGAAAATCTGCCCGAAATACTCCGCCTCCTCTGGAAGAACGGCGGGGCGCTCGAGGACTACCGCGAGGGGTATCCCGAGGAGGTGCGCCTCCTTATCTCTGACACGCCGTACGAGGAATGTGATTTCGTGGCGGAGGATATTCTCCGCCGGGTGCAGTCAGGGGCGTCATACTCGGATTTCGTGGTGACGGCGCGCGACCTCACATCTCTCGGCGGCGCGCTGTCCGACGCTTTTTCAAAGGCGGGGGTGCCGCTCTTTATATCCGAGCGGCGGGATGTCTCGACCTTTGAGGCGGTGAAACTCATATATGCGGCGTATGCCGCGGTGTCCGGCTGGTCGGCGCGGGACGTCATATCCTATATAAAATGTCCGCTCTCCGGCGTCAGCCGCACGGAATGTGACGAATTTGAGGGCTATGTCTCAAAGTGGCAGATAACCGGGCGGCGGTTCACCGACGGGATATACTGGAACATGAACCCGGACGGCTACACGGCGAAGCGGCGCGAGGGGTGCGACGAGCTCCTGCGCCGGGTCAACGCGACGCGGGACAAGATAGTCGGCGACCTCTCGGCATTTGCCGAGGACATAGCCGGGAACGGGCACACGGTGAGAGAGCACGCGACGGCGCTCGTCTCCCTGCTCTGCCGTCTCGGAGTCCGCGAGGGGCTGGCAAAGCGGGCGCAGGAGCTCCTGACGCTCGGCGAAGAGAGGTCCGCGCGCGAGTCGCTCTCGGTCTGGGAGCTGATAACCGGGGCGCTCGACTCTGCGGTCGAGGTCATGGGAGATACTACGATGAGCGCAGACTCATTCTCCGCGATACTCAGAACACTCTTTGAACTCTGCGACGCGGGTGCGATACCCGAATACCGCGACGCGGTGAGCGCCGCGCCGGCGGACATGCTCCGCGCACGGGGAAAGAAGCACATTTATCTTCTATCGGTAAACGAGGGCGAATTTCCGCGGGCAGCGGACGACGGCGGGTATTTTTCCGACGCGGAGCGCGAGCGGCTCTTCTCCCTCGGGTACGACGCCCCGCCGGAGCTCCCGCTCCGGAGCGCGAGGGAGCTGTTCATTTTCTCCCGCGCGATAGCCTCGGCTACCGAGACCGTGACGCTCGTCAGCACGCAGAGGACCGGCGCGCTCAGGCGGGCGGGCGCGGCGCGGGTCATTGACAGGATTATTGAAATAAGCGGCGGGGTGCTCCGGCAGGAGAGCATATCCGAAATCCCGGAGGCGGAGCGCGCCTATTCCGCGGAGCTGACGCTCGAGCGGGTGGCGGAGCACGAATGTGAGGTGCGCGACGCGCTGACCTCCGTCGGTCTCGGCTCCCGGCTCGCGGTCGCGGAGGGGGAGACGGAAAACCGCGACCTCCGGCTCACCGCCGCGTGCAGCGACCTTTATGACGGCGGGATAGCCCTCACGCAATCGAGGATAGAGCGGTTCACGAGCTGTCCCCTCGCCTACTTCCTCGAATACAATATGAAGCTCTCCGACAGCTCCGACGCGAAGTTTGACAAGGCAAACATCGGAAGCTTTGTCCACATGGTTATGGAGCGGACGGTCAAGCGGATAGGAGACCTCCGCCGCGCGGGCGAGGTCATGAGCGACGAGGAACTCGAGGCGAGCGTCCGGAGCACGGCGCGGGAATACGTCGAGAGCGTCTACAGCGGGGAGCGCGGCGGCAGAATGGACAACGTGATACGGAGGCTCTGCCGGGCGGCTGTGCCGGCGGTGCGGGTTCTTCGCGACGAGTTTTCGGAGGGATCGGAGTTTCTGCCCGTATTCTTCGAGCTCCCGATAACCGAAAAGGGCGGGAGCGAGGCGGCAAAGGCGCCGGAATACAGGCTCGAGGACGGGACCCGTGTACGGATATACGGCACGGTCGACCGCGTCGACTCCTACTCCGACGGACATGACGCCTATGTCCGCGTCACCGACTACAAGACCGGGGAGCGGGACATAAAAAAGAGCGACATCGACGAGGGGAAAAATCTACAGATGCTCCTCTACATGAAGGCTGTATCGGAGACGGACGACCCGAACTTCCGCGCGGCTCTCGGCGCAGCGCCGGGCGGGCGGCTCATTCCCGCGGGGATAATCTACGCGAAGGCGGGAATAGACGACCCGGTGACCGACAGCGAGGACGGCTCGCTCGCATCTGCCGAAAAGGAGCAGAGGCGCGGAGGGCTCCTGACAGCGGACAAGGATATAACCGACAAGATGAATCAGAAATACATTCCCCTCTCCTTCAACAAGGACGGGAGCCTGCGCGCTTCGTCGCAGAGCCGGGTGTTCACCGAGGAGGAGTATCGCGAGCTCGACAGAAAGACCGGGGACGCCGTACTCTACGTTGCGCGGGAGATGAAGAGCGGAAACATATCCTCGCGTCCTCTCTACGGCGCGGCGCATGACGCGAAGTGCGGCTACTGCCGCTTCAAAAGCTTCTGCCGCGGGGGATTTGCCGACAGGAAGAAATAATCCGGGACGCCGGATAACGCCGGCGGGACAAGGGCGCCGCATCCGCCAGAGGGCGGAGGCGATACGGGCATATCGGATGTGCGAGGGACAAAAAGCGACACAGAGCTCCAAAGTGCGTCTGCTCCCATGTCGGTTTATGCCGCGGAAAATATGCCATAATCTGAAAATTTCCAATTTTTTCGGCTCTACCCCGTTGATTTTTGAATTTCTGTATGCTAAAATATTTTATGTTAATAAATCATTTATCTACCGACGCGCGGTGAGCGCGATACGACTGATTTTTTCCGGAGGTTCATCATGACGGTCGATTTCACACACAACAAAACAGTGCGCGAAACGCTCTCGGACAAGTTCGCGGAGAGTATTCGCACAAATCTTCTCCCCATCCTCGCCGATGTCTACGGCGACCGGCTGACCGGAATACAGATGTATGAGGACTACATAAGCGACAACTTCTCTGTCGGGACG
>CALDMI010000218.1 GCA_937914815.1 uncultured Clostridia bacterium | reverse complement strand
GCGTCCTACACTTGACATGATAGCTCCGGGGAGCGCTTTGGCAATTCTTCTTCGCGAAGAACAGAAAAAACGCAAACTAAAACCTATACGCACTCTACTCACCGAAGCAGGTGAACTTATTCAATTAATCAAACCTTGCTTCTTGATGTCGCCATTGAGTGTCAGCACATTTTTGTCAAACGACTCCTTACACTTTGATGTCGTCATATTTGATGAGGCATCTCAAATTTTCCCACAAGACGCAATCGGAGCAATATATCGCGGAAAACAACTCATTGTTGTAGGTGACTCAAAACAGATGCCTCCCAGTAATTTCTTTAATGTGTCAGCAGATTTTGAAGAAGATGATGAAGAAGTGGGTGATGTAACAGACTTTGAGTCAATACTTGACATATGTTCCACATCTATGCAACAACTACGGCTGCGTTGGCATTACCGTAGCCGTTACGAACAACTCATAGCCTTTTCTAATAGAAATTTTTACGACAATGACCTGGTAACATTTCCATCTTCAAAAACCGACGCTTATGGAATCGGTGTGGATTATTATCATGTAGATGGTATTTTTAATAGAAAAAGCCACACGAATCCGAAAGAAGCAAGCTTCATTGTAGATTTAATTTATAAAAACATTGAAGAACATCCCGACAGGAGCCTCGGAGTAGTCGCTTTCAGCATTGCACAACAAAATCTTATCGACAAATTACTCACTAAGCGGCGTCAAAGCATGCCGGAAAAAGAATTTTTCTTTAATGGAGATACAAATGAACCGTTCTTCATAAAAAATCTCGAAACCGTACAGGGTGATGAACGAGATACGATAATTTTCAGCATTGCCTACGGTTATGATGGTAACGGTGCCTTGCTACATAATTTTGGTCCGCTCAACCGTGTTGGAGGCGAGAGAAGATTAAATGTTGCGGTTACCCGTGCAAAATGCAATATTCAGTTAGTTACTTCAATGCACTATACTGACATAGATCTGAACCGCACATCCGCAGAAGGCGTTAGGCTGCTTCGAGAATACATTAACTATGCAGAGAATGGTGACGATACTCCGGACATGGATGGTTATTCAAGTCAATTTGAAAATCAAGATTTTGATTTTGAACTTGAGGTATGCGAATATCTTAAATCGCGAGGCTTTTCTGTCGATACACAAGTGGGGTGTTCGGGATCTCGGGTTGATCTGGCATTGAAAATACCAAACAGCCTCGACTATATACTGGCTATCGAATGTGATGGTTCAACATATCATTCTCTAAAAAATGCCCGTGACCGTGATCGTCTAAGGCAAGAAGTTCTTGAACGAATGGGATGGAAGTTCTATCGCATATGGTCAACGGACTGGTTCAGAAACAAAGCATTTGAACAACTTAGACTATTGGAAGCGGCTGCAGATGCTATAAAATGTCCGGAAAATACCGATTCAACCTCAAATAATAGCCAAACGCACGAGACATTTGAAGAATCAATGATTGAACAGCACTTTGAATTTGCACCATACAAATCAGCAAATATCGAAAAATTACTCAGAGAGCGCCCTCAATGTGAGTTCTTAGAAGTAATAAAATCAATTTTAGAGATTGAATCACCTCTTTCCGAAGATTTGCTTTTGAAACGAATTGTACGATATTTCGGGCGTGAGAAAGTAACAAGTGTTGTGCAGCGAGCGTATGAAACCAAGATGTACGGATACAGGCGCTTTGGAATTATGCGAAAAAATGGCTTCTTGTATATGAATGACGGGAGGGAGATCCGATTCAGAAAAAGTGGAGATATTAAGCGCGATATTAAACAAATCGCACCGGAGGAACTGGCAGCCGGAATGCTCGAAATTATCAAGCGAAATGTTACTGTTGATAAAGGTGGGCTGTACCGTTCTCTCGCTGCGCAATGCGGAATATCTCGCATTGGAAATTCAATTAACGAATTTCTGGACGCCGCGTTGTGTACTTTAAATGACTACATCATAGTCGATGGCGAACAAATTTCATTAAAGTGACAACACGATAGCGCACAATCAAAGCAAAAAGGCAGCCACAGACAAGGTCTTAAAAGCCTGTCTATGGCTGCTTTTTAATGCGTTACCATTTTATTTACTGTATTCTAATATGCCATTTTCAAGATCGGCACCGCGGTATCCGGCGCGATAACCCGGGGTGCGGTGTGCGTCCTGCGTCAAGGCACACACCAGGAACATCCATCTATCGGAATTATACTACATATTTTGTTCCGATGTCAATACTTCCGGCTACCAAAAATTCTTTTTTGTCTTTTGCCGAGCGGCTCTCGGCAGAGCCGGCGCAGAACCACAGATAAGGCAGTACCCGGCGCGGAGCGGAATATTTCACTTTGAAATTTTATGCATATGCACAGAATTTCAAAGCGGATTGTCAATTCCACAAGCCACACGCGGTGGGCGGGGAAAAACTCCAAGTCAACCGGAGGCTGGCGCGAAAAAAAGGGAGGACACGGTGTGTCGCTCCCTTTTTTCTTTTGATTTTCTATTACGGCTGCTTACCGATATAGGCAAGTATACCGCCGTCGACGTAGAGTATCTGACCGTTTACGAAGTTCGACGCGTCAGACGCGAGGAACACAGCGGGACCGCCGAGGTCCTCGGCATTTCCCCATCTGCCCGCGGGGGTCTTCGACACTATGAACTTATCAAACGGATGACGCTCGCCGTCCGGCTGTCTCTCACGCAGAGGCGCGGTCTGGGGGGTCGCTATATAACCCGGTCCTATGCCGTTGCACTGAATGTTGTACTCGCCGTACTCGGAGGCTATGTTCCTCGTGAGCATCTTGAGTCCGCCCTTTGCAGCAGCGTATGCCGAGACGGTCTCACGCCCGAGCTCCGACATCATGGAGCAGATATTGATTATCTTACCGTGACCCATCTTTATCATGGTCGGTATTACCGCCTTAGATACTATGAAGGGCGCGTTCAGGTCGACGTCTATTACCTGTCTGAACTCCGACGCCTTCATGTCTATCATGGGTATGCGCTTGATTATTCCCGCGTTGTTTACGAGAATGTCGATATTGCCGACCTCGGTCTCGATCTTCTTTACAAGAGCGTTTACAGCGTCCTCGTCGGTTACATCGCAGACATAACCGGTAGCGTCGATCCCCTCTTCCTTGTAGGCAGCAAGTCCCTTGTCAACGAGCTCCTGCTTTATATCGTTGAACACTATCTTCGCGCCCGCGGCAGCCATAGCCTTTGCAATAGCAAAACCTATTCCGTAAGATGCGCCGGTGATGAGGGCAACCTTGCCGTCAAGTCTGAAATTATCCATTTTTATATCTCCTTTGCTAATAATTATTTACATCAAGTGTGCTTTTTGTGAAATCAGCGGAGTTCCTTTGTCTCTATGTGGTCCATGTCGTCGAACTCCTGGTTCTCGCCGCACATAGCCCATATGAAGGAATAGTTCTTCGTTCCGACGCCGGAGTGAATAGACCAGGAGGGGGAGATTACAGCCTCCTCGTTGTGCATTATAATATGCCGTGTCTCCTTAGGTTCACCCATCATATGGAACACCGCGTCGTCCGGTCCCATATCGAGGTAGAGATAGACCTCCATACGCCTGTCGTGAGTATGGCAGGGCATGGTGTTCCAGTTTGAGCCCGGCTCAAGCTGTGTAAGACCCATAGCGAGCTGACAGGACTGCATTACCTCGGGGTGT
>CALDMI010000217.1 GCA_937914815.1 uncultured Clostridia bacterium | reverse complement strand
TCGGATAATCCGGGGAAAACCGCCCGGTCGGTACACTTGTCTTTGGGTATTTTATCATATGTCAGCGAAAAAAGCAAGTGTTTTTTCAAAAAAAATGACGGCAAGGCGAAAAGTGTATATTCCGGTGTCGTGACGCAGGCGCGAGAAAACGTCTGCCGGGGCTTGACATCCGGCGGCGGCGGGAGTAAAATGTCATGTGTTTTTTCGGGCGGGCGACAAACCGCCCGGTATTTCTGCTATGGAGCTTGCTGTGTATGAAAATGAAAAATATCGCATCATTCTTCCGCGAGAACGCCGTGCTCACCGTCGCGGCACTCGCCGCTCTTATAACCGCGTTTATCGTCCCGCCGGACGGAGAGTACGCCGGGTATTTTGACTTCAGAACTCTGAGTTGCCTTTTCTGCACCCTTGCCGTTGTCTCGGCACTCGGGCGGATAAATTTCTTCTACATGCTTGCAAAGAGGATAGTAGCCATGTTCGCCACGCTCCGTTCGGCTGTCGTGGCGCTCGTCTGGATAACCTTCATCGGGTCAATGGTAATAGCGAACGACATGGCGCTTATAACCTTTCTGCCACTTGGGTACATTGTCCTCTCCGCGACGGGACAGCAGAGGCACATGGCGTACGTTTTCGTCCTCCAGAACATAGCGGCAAACCTCGGAGGGATGCTCACCCCGTTCGGCAATCCGCAGAACCTCTATATCTACACGAAATTTTCGGTAGATACCGGGGAGTTCATGCGGATAATGGTCTTTCCGTTTCTCCTCTCCATAACGCTGATAACCGCATGCTGCCTTGTCCTGCCGAAAGAACCGATAAGGACCGACGGAGAGACGACCGGAGCCCCCGCATGGCGACAGACCGTGTACATCGCGCTCTTCTGCGTGTCGATAGTCGCGGTTTTCCGGATAATTCCGTTCTGGGTGGCTCCTCTCGTGATTGTTCCGTCCCTCCTCGTGCTTGACCGCCGCGCGCTTTTGCGGGTGGACTACGGACTGCTTTTCACGTTCGTGTTCTTCTTCATTTTCTCCGGGAACATGTCGCGTATACCCGCCGTGCGGGATCTCATATCCGGCGTTCTTGAAAAGAACGTTCTCGTTGTTTCAGCGCTCCTCTGCCAGTTCATAAGCAATGTTCCCTCGGCGATACTTCTCTCCGGGTTTACCGATAACTATCCGGAGCTGCTGCTCGGGGTGAATATCGGCGGGGTGGGAAGTATAATAGCCTCTCTTGCTAGTCTTATCACATTCCGCGAGTACTGCCGGCATGACCCGGCGGGGAAGAGACGGTATCTTCTCCTTTTCTCCGCCGTCAACTTCTCATTTCTCATAGTTCTGCTTGCCTTCTGCTCGCTCCTCGTTTTCCTCGGTGGCGTCCCCGCCACGGGCTGATGGCGCGCTGTTATCAATGTGCACAAAAACGGGGGCGGTCAATTGTTGAAAACATAGAAAGTACCGTCTGTTAACTTTATCCGTCTTGACATTCAAAAACGCGGGTGATATATTATTTACAGTAAGAGTATAGGGAGCCCGCTCCCGACTTGCTCACCCCGGGAGGGGCGCGCCGCAATGACAGGCGGCGCAGAAAAAACTATAAAAGGAGAAAAACATGAAAAAAAGAATCATTTGCCTTCTTCTGACGCTTGTTCTTGTTTTCGGTTGCGTTGCGCTCTTTGCTTCCTGCAAAGACGACACCCCTACCGATCACGAGCACGTAGACAAGAATAACGACGGCATATGCGACATCTGCGGTAAGGAGATCGGCGGCGGCGACAAACCGGACGACGGTCACACGCATGTTGACAAGAACGGCGACGGTCTCTGCGACAAGTGCGGAACGGTCATGGGCGCGGAGAAGCCGTGGGATCAGACGGAGCTCATATTTGCGGTATCCATGAACTCCAACCATTCCGAGCTTTCATCCACCGCCGCGAGATATCTTGCCGGCGGTACAGACTATTCCGGTAAGGACGCTGCGAGCTGGACCTCCTCTCTTGACGAGAGCGTCAGAGCGCGTAACTCCGCTGCCGCGAAGGTCACGAAGACTACCGTGAAGTATGACTACACGACCTTCCCGGAGGGCAACACCGCCGCGTGGGGTCAGTGTATCGATACCATAAACCAGAAGGTCAATTCCGGAGCACCCAATTCGCCGGATATGTATTGTAACTTCGTTTACGACATGGTCGGCGCGTCTCTTATCGGCTCCTTTGCGAACCTTCTTGACACCACCCGTACGAACGGCAACTACATGAGCTTCCTTAACTTCAACTTCGACCCGAGCGTTGCGGATAAGGATTACATGTACGAATACATGCGTTCGCTCACACTTTCGAGACACAAGATGTACTGCGTTGCGTCGGACTATTTTACCGACCTTGTACGTGCGTTCTTCGTAGTTCCCGTAAACGTCTCCGCGCTTGAGTCGATAACCTCCGCGGACGTTGCGACCACTCTGAAGGACCTTTATGCAAAGGTTGAAAATTACGAGTGGACCTATGACGAGCTTATAAAGTACGCTAACGCCTTCGCTACCACAGGTACCGCAGGCACCGAGGTTGACCTCGAGCAGAACAAGTATGCGTTCGCCGCATCCTCTGCTTCCGGTCTTTCGGCTTCGGGTCTCCTTTACACGACCTCTATAACCATTATAAACCGTGAGTGGAACTCCGAGACGGCGGATTACTCATACTGGTATCCGACGGCTGACGAGATTCAGGGTCTCTATGACTTCTGCGACAAGCTCGCAACCCTCTTCCGCACCAACGGTATCGTTTCCGTAAGCAACGATGACGGTGCGAAGTATCTCGGCGCTTCCGAGTCCGGTGTGTCGATGCTTGCAATACGTCAGGCTTTCTCTAAGGGCAATATTCTTTTCGGCGGTATTATAGCTGTCGGCTCTCTTGAGGATTCGGTTTACCAGGGGATGAAGGATCAGAAGGGCTTCGGCGTTCTTCCTGTTCCGCTTTATACGAACTTCCACGAGGCTATAACCTACCAGTCCGCTACCAATGCAGACG
>CALDMI010000216.1 GCA_937914815.1 uncultured Clostridia bacterium | reverse complement strand
TATGAGCCGTTGCTTTCATAGGTAACGTCTTCCGCGTTTGTGCAGTTTTCCACCTGATAGCCGTAGCCGACATAGCCGCCGAGAAACGCGCGGTAATCGCTGCCGGAAATGTCATAGCCGGACGCCGTTACCTTTGCTCCGGTGTTCCGGCAGTCCACGATACGTACAGAGTCCATCTGACCTGCCAGACCTCCGACGAAGGCGATGCCCGTCACCTCACCCGAGGAGAAAGAATTGCGGAGCGCGGAATTGCCGTTATCCGTGACGCCGTACCCGATAAGACCTCCGACCTGCGTATCTCCGGTCACTTTGCCGGTGTTTGTGAAGTCGTCGGCATAAAGGATCATCGAGGGGTTCCAGCCGTTGCCGTAGGTCGCTGTCGCCAGCATGTAACCTATAACGCCGCCGACCTGTTTTTCACCCATCACATCGCCGGAGTTGATAAGACGGCTTATTCTGGTTGTAAAGGCACTGTCGCTTCTTGGATTGTAGTTGTTATAGTAGATGCCTATAACGCCACCCACTTTTTCCTTGCCGGTTACCTTGCCTATGTTTTCAAAAGTAAACACCATCGTGTAGGTGCCTGACTGCTGGTGACAGCCGATGACGCCGCCGACATTCGTCGTGCCCGTCACCTCGCCGCTGTTTTTAAGCTTTGTCTGCGTTCCGCCGTTTGCCCAGCCGATGACGCCGCCGGTCGATTGCCCGGCTGATACGCGCCCGGTATTTTGGCAGTTGTTGATTGTTCCTCCGGTTTGCCAGCCGACAAGACCGCCGACCGAGATGTCGGTTTCATAGGTTTTGGTCATGACGGTAGCAGAGCTTCGGCAATCCTCCATCGTGCCGCCACTCATTCTGCCCGCCATGGCGCCCATCCGACAGAAGTCGCCGGTAATATTGCCCGAGACGCTCACGCCGCGCATCGTTCCCGTAAGCTCGGCACACACGCCGCCGACAAGCACCTGAGTATAGGAGGTACTGGTCACTGAGAGGTTTTCAAAGGAAATATCGGACAGCGTGCCACTGAGTCTCAGGAACACGCCGAGGTTTCCGCTGTCGGAGGACAGCGTGAGGTTCTTTATGACATAGCCGTTGCCGCGGATAACGCCGGAGAAGTCAAAGGGGACCCAGCTCGCCCCGGACATATCGATGTCGGATATAAGCACATAGTGTCCGTCCGGCTTGTTTTTGATTGCCAGAAAATCATTTTTGTTCCGGATAAGTATTTCGTTATCATCCGACTTTTCATAGACCGCGCTCACTGTGATATCGGAGGTGCGTGTATAGGCGCCCAGCGAATTGCCGTTCTCGTCGGTGATTGTCATCGCGTCGGATATGCCGTCCGCGTCTATCTGCCAGTAAAGGAATTTATAGCCCTGACGGTAGGGAACAGGCAGGCAATAGCTCTCGCCGAAGGTTACTGCTGCGTCGGTGCTCCTGCAGAACGCCCCCTCGCCGGGGTTCAGCGTGATCCGGTATGTCCCGGGCGCCACCCGAAGTTCAATATGGACATCAGCCTGTTCGATTTTGGAGCGGAAGACCTCACTCTCTCCTACCTTCGTTCCTCCTATATACCAACCGACGAAGGCATAACCGGGTCTTATTATTGCCCGTATCTCAAAGCTCTGTCCCTCTGCGTAATAGTCGCCGACTTCATAGCTCGCCGCGCCATCGATGCTCGGCGTCACGCGGACATAGTACTTTTTGGAATAGTGCGCCACAAGGCGGGTTTCATCGTCAGTGTAGCTCCATGCGGTAAGCCCTTTGCCGTTCGCGTCGGTAATGACCTCGCCCGTTTCAAGATACCACCCGGAAAAGACATAGCCGCTGTCCGTCGGGGTCGGGACAGGGAGTGTAAAGTCCTCGCTGTAGCGGACTGTCACGGTGGCTTCACTGAGTGTGCCGTCTCCGGGATCAAGATTTCCGATGTGCCCGGACGGGAGGGTACGGTAAATGGTACCATTGCCGCTTCGGTCGGTGCACCAGCCGAGAAATTCGTAATACTCTTTTGAGCAGGTGGGCAGGGGTATCGAATCACTGAGAATGGTATAATTAATATCCGGGAAGCTCTCACCCGAGTCGGAGGTAAAGGTTATTCTGTAGGTTTCAACCTCCCACTTTGCATAGTAGGTGTCATATGCCGACCCGTAAGAAAAGCTGTCGGTCGGGTTCCCGGAGTAGAGCTTGTTGTTGTACCAACCGCAGAAGCGGTAGCCGCCGCGCTGTGGGTCGTCATTGCCAACGGCGTCCGCGTCGCGGTATACACGCAGAGAGGTCGGATTTTCGTCGTCCGGCAGAATGTAGAAATAAATCACGCGATAATCGCGCCAGACCGCATAGAGCGTTGTGTCCTCGGTCAGCCTGCCCGAAAAGGGCTCGTTTGCGGTTCTTGAGAGCGACCAGCCGACAATCTCGCGCTCTGCCTCGTCCCGTTTCGGGAAATCATCGGGGTCGGGAGATGTGCCGTAATCATACGAGAGCTCCGTGGTTTCATATGTACCGTCGTTGAAGTCAAGCGTCAGCGTCAGATTTTTGATTTTATAGCACGCCGTCAGCACGAGGCGGTTGTTTTCCGGGGTTACGGGAAAGCTCTCGTTAAGGTTTTTTGCATTATGGAGAGGGGAACCGTTTTCATCGGTCAGGGCGATGTCCGCGCCGCCGTACCAGCCGATAAAATCATATCCCTCGCGGGTCGGAACAGGGAGCTGCGGCATGAGCCCGCCCCATGTGACTGTGAGCCGGTTTTCATTTTCCCGAAGTGTTCCGTCGCCGGGAATAAGCTCGATAGTATATTCCTGCCCGGTCCACTGCGCATAGAGC
>CALDMI010000215.1 GCA_937914815.1 uncultured Clostridia bacterium | reverse complement strand
AATAGTCTTTCTCATGATCTGCGGCGCCTGCGCCGGATCGACCGGCGGCGGCTTCAAGTGCGTCCGTATTCTCCTTGTCCTCAAAATGATGAGGAGAAACCTCTTCCGTATGCTCCATCCGCACCGCGTCCGCGCCGTGCACCTGAACGGAGAGCCCGTGGACGAGAAAACCCTCGACGGCACAAATGCCTATCTCGCAACCTATGTAACAATGATAGTGGGAAGTATAATGCTTCTCGCCGTCGATACCGTAATATCGGGCGAACAGTCGCTCCTTACCGTAATAACCTCCGTCCTCTCCTGCTTCAATAACATAGGACCGGGGCTTGACGCCGTCGGACCCGCGCTATCATATGCAAACCTCGGCGTCCTGTCAAAGCTCGTCCTGACCTTTGATATGCTCGCGGGCAGACTTGAGATATTCCCGATACTCGTTCTCTTCTATCCCGCAACCTGGAAGAAAGTCTGATACCACCGGTTTCAATATCCCATATAAAACCATTAAAATACAAAAGACTTCCGGCGCGCGCTTGACAGCCGCGCGCCACCAGTGTATACTTTTTCCGTTATTCTATGTGTGCGCCCGTCACGGCGCGGAGGAACGATGAAGCTTATAATAGCGTCGAATAACCGACATAAGACAGAGGAAATAAAGGCAATTTTAGGCTCCCGGTTTGAGTGCGTGATGACACTCCGCGAGGCGGGGATAGAGCACGAGACCGTCGAGGACGGGAAGACATTTCTTGAAAATGCGGAGAAAAAAGCGCGGGAAATAGCGAAAATATCCGGCTGCGCCTCAATAGCCGATGACTCCGGGCTCTGCGTCGACGCGCTCGGCGGCGCGCCGGGAATATACAGCGCGCGCTTCTGCGGCAGACATGGGGACGACGCGGGGAATAACGCCCTCCTCATTGAAAAGCTCCGCGGAGAAGAAAACCGCCGCGCGCATTACACCGCCGCCGCGGTGATAGCCTACCCGGACGGGTACACAGTCTCCGCCGAGGGGTATATGTACGGGAAAATCATACACGCCCCACGGGGTAACGGCGGCTTCGGCTATGATCCGCTCTTCGTCCCGGACGGAGAAACAAGGACCCTTGCCGAGATGTCCCCGGAGGAGAAAAACCGTATCTCCCACAGGGGCGCGGCGCTCCGCACACTCTTAAAAAAACTTTCCGCCGGGGAGGAGATGTGATATATGGAGGTCGTGCTTATCGTTATTGAGGCGCTCGGAGTCATGGCGTTCTCCATACAGGGCGCCCTCGCGGCAATAAACCGTGAGGCTGATCTGTTCGGCGTCCTCTTCCTCTCCTTTATAACCACCTTCGGCGGCGGCGCGACGCGCGACCTCCTGATAGGAAATATCCCGCCCGTCGTCTTCTCAAGCAGATTAAATCTTATCGTCTGCTTTTCCGTCAGCCTCCTTGTGTTCCTCGCCGCCCTGATTTTCAAGGAGCGTTTTGTCGAGAATGAGGAGCTTATCGACAGTATAGATAATGTCGTCGATTGCGTCGGTCTCGGCACCTTTGCCGTCTCCGGCACGATAATCTGCTTAAATACCCTCGGTATGGACTGCTCGCCCTTTACCGCCATATTCATGGGCATGACCTCCTGCATAGGCGGCAGCATAATGCGAGACCTCATAATAGGCGCTCACCCGCCGGCAGTGTTCAGAAAGCGGATTTACGCCGTCGCCGCGATAGCCGGCTCCGCCGCGTTCTACATATCGTTCGTGACGATAGGTATCCCGGAGATTGTCGCAACCGTGATAGGGATTGCCACCGTGTTCATAATCCGCATACTC
>CALDMI010000214.1 GCA_937914815.1 uncultured Clostridia bacterium | reverse complement strand
GCCTTCAATGAGTCTTATCATTTTTCGTCTCCTCTCCGAAAATGAGGGCGTAGCCGCCCCCGCGTGACGACGAGATGACCCGCCGCCCCCCGCGCTCGAGCTTCTCGCGCAGATAGTGAATGTAGACGTTGAGCCGCCCGCGACTGCCGTCCCCGCCCCAGACGCTGTTGATTATCTCCTCCCCGGAGACATATCCGCCCCCGGCGGAGAAGAGCAGGGAGTAGATTTTATATTCAATGTCGGTGAGCTTTATCCGCTCCCCGGACAACACGGCACATTTTCCCGCCGCGTCTATCGAGAGCCCGGGCGTGTGCGCCCTTGTGACGAGCGCCGCCGCAGCCCCGAGGGCGTAGTCCCGCGGCAGCACGCCGCATGTCTCCCCGCCGGGGAGCGTCGCGGATATCTCCCCTCCGTCGTCGGAGAAGAGAATGTCGTAATCCCCCCCGTCCGTGACCGATACCCCGGGCATATCGGTAAGCTCGAAGAACAGCTTGCCGAAAAGGTATCTGTCCTTTGTCTCTATCTTTATTTTCACTGGGACCTCCCGAAAAAAATCCTGAAAATTAAATCCGTAATCGAAAAAATCTAATTTATTAGAAGCAATTAAATTATACAACGCGCGCGCCCGCTTGTCAAGCGCAAAACAGGTGCAATTTTTGCAATGGTGAGGACAATTTTTGCAATTCCTGTGCGCGCACACGAGAGTTATAATATAACTGTAAGCAATTCTAAAAAATATAAAAACTATCGGAGGTCACCATAATGGATGACAAAATGCTGAAGGAACTGTACCTTATAGGACTTGTTCCGGTTATCAAAATCGAGGATCCCGCGGACGCTGTCCCGCTTGCAAAGGCGCTGATAGACGGCGGTCTCCCCGCGGCGGAGATAACCTTCCGCACAAAGTGCGCGGCGGAGGCTATAAAGAACATCACAGATACATACCCGGATATGTTCGTCGGCGCCGGCACGGTCCTGACGACAGAGCAGGTGGACGCCGCCCTCGCCGCAGGGTCGAAGTTCCTTGTCTCCCCGGGTCTCAATCCGAAGGTCACCGCATACGCGCTCTCAAAGGGCGCAACGATGCTCCCCGGTATCTCGAACCCCTCGGATATCGAGGCTGCGCTTGAGCTCGGACTCACTACCGTGAAGTTCTTCCCGGCAGAGGCTGCGGGAGGGCTCAAAATGCTGAAAGCCATGTCTGCCCCTTACGGACAGCTGAAGTTCATGCCGACAGGCGGTATAAATGCGGATAACCTGCTTGATTACCTGAAGTTCGGAAAGATAATAGCCTGCGGCGGATCCTTCATGGTAAAGGACGACCTCGTCCGCGAGAAGAAGTGGGACGAGATAACCGCCCTTACAAAGAACGCCGTAAAGGTAATGCTCGGTCTTGAGTTCGTGCATATGGGCATAAACAACGATTCGGCAGACGCGGCAGAGAAGGGCGCGCGCCTCTTCTCGGATATGTTCGGCATGCCCGTTCGCGAGACTTCAAAGTCGTTCTTTGCCGGCGACGCCTTCGAGTTCATGAACAAGAAGGGACCCGGAAAGTGCGGACATATTGCAATCCGTACAAACTTTGTCGACCGCGCAATGGCATACTTTGAGAGAATGGGCTTTGAGTTTGACCCGGAGTCGATTCAGTACGACGACAAGACAGGAAAGCCGAAGTTCGCATATTTCAAGGACGAGGTCTGCGGCTTCGCAATTCACCTTCTGCAGAAATAATCCGGAGACAGGGCGACCGGTAAACCGGCGCGCCGCTCCGTAAAACAAAAAAGGGAGAGATAAGAGCCTGCCGCTCCTCTCCCTCTTTTTGACGGAATATATAACCGTAAAATCACATGCAGTATCCGCGCCCGCCAGAGGGCGCACCGAGAATTTATCTTAAAAAAGCACACAGGCGACAGAACCGGAAAGGAGAGAGAAAAATGGCAGATTTTATATGGGCGGACAGGGGCGCCGCGGCGTCCTACCTCGGCTACGGGACAAGGGGATATATGGCTTTCCGCTTTGAGAAGAAATATGCCCGCCGCGCGCCCGCTGAGATAGTCGTCCGCTTCTTCTCGCCCTCCCGGTGCATCCTCCGCCTTGACGGGGAGATTGTAGCGGTGGGGGTCCTCCCACTCTCGTCTCTCCCGGCGTCCGGCGGGGTGGGGTATTACCGTGAGATCCGGCTGACGCCCGGGGGGTGCGAATTTTCGCTCTCCGCCGACGTCTTCTCCGGCACCGGGGAGCCGGGAGACCCACGGGGGACAGAGTCCTACTTCTGGCTGACGCTTCTTGACCCGGCGGGGAATACCCTCGGCGGGACAGACCCGTCATGGGGCTGTCGCCCCCTCCCGGCACTTACCGATGACCTGACGGCGGATTACCGCATACCGCAGACCCGTGTATCAAAATGCGCGGTTGTTCCCGCGGCTTTTGCCCTCTGCCCCTCGCCGCTCGCGCTCCCCGCGATCAAGAAATTCGCGCCCGCCTCGGGGCTTCCGTTGGCTGTCGCCCCCGGCTCCGCTGCGGAGCTTGAGCTGCCGTTTCCCGGCGTCATGGCTGTGCTTCCGACGGTCTCGTTTGAGTGCTCGGGAGATTGCAGTCTGAATATAATTCCGGAGCTTCCGGGGGGCGAGGGCTCGGCGCTCGCCGTCGCTTTTTCGTCCTCCGGGTCACATGCCGCCTCCCGCCCCTTTATGTGCACCGGGCTCCGGGTGATACTCCGTAATATGTCGGACGCCCCCGCTGCCCTTACCTCACTCTCCGTCTCCGTCCTGACCCCGCCGGGCGTCTCGCCCGCGCTCTTTTCATCATCGGGCAGGGCGGCGGAGATATATTCCGCCGCGGCGGCTCTCGCCGGGGCTCTGCGGCTTGAGCGGTTTTGTGATATGGCAGACGGCGCCCCCGCGCTCCCGCATTGCCTGTATGCGCAGATAATGAGCGGGTTATACGGCTTCTCCGATACCTCGCTCCCCGCGGCAGAGCTGTTTTTGTGGGGAGAGCAGATTTTCGCCTCCTCCGGTGCGGGCGACCCATGTTCAATGCTTTTTCCCCGCACCCTGTATGCCTACTTTATGCGCACCGGAGACGCGGAGTTGGTCCGAAAATTGCTCCCCGCGCTTGACGCGCTTGTCAGCTGCGGAATATCCGTGATGTCCTCCGGGCTCATTCCGCCCTCGGACACTCTCTCGTCCTGTGAGATGAGCTGCCTTTTCGTCATGGCGGCGGACAGCGCCGCGCGCCTCTGCGCCCTGACCGGAGAGCAGGGGAGGGCAGAGCGCTGCGTCGCCCTTTGTGCCGGGATTTCGGAGCGGATAAATGCGGAGTTCCTTGATGTGAAGAGCGGCACATACCGTGACGACATCGGCGCGCCCTCCCTCCCGGCGACATCGGTTGCCGTTCTTGCCCGCGTCGCCCCCGCCGCCTCCCGCGGCGGGCTGTCCGCCCTCTCTTCCGCCCGCGCGGTCGCCGCGCTCTCCTCGCTTGGGCTTGCCCTTTATTCGGAGGCGCTTTGTGAGACCGGACAGTTCGGAAAGCACGGAGCCGCGGCTCTCTCCGCCCTCTCCGGCGCAGAGCCGTCCGCGCGCGTCGCGGCTGTATATATTCTCCGCCTCGCCGTCTCCGGGCTCTCTGTTCTTTCGCCCGGTATGTCGCGCGTCAGCCTCTCGCCGCGCCTGTCGCTCCTTGACTCGTTGCAGGCGGAGCTTCCGACGCCCCACGGGGCAATAAAGCTCATAATGCAGACCGGAGAAAAGACCCGCGTCACCGTCCCCCGCGGCATAACCGTCGTCCGCTGATGTGCCGCCGATAAGGACGGGAAACCCCGAAAACGGCTGAAAATACAGATAGATAAAAGCACAAATACGAAAACGCAAATGAAAACGCAAACAAAACACAAAAAGAACTCCCGCCGGGTTGATATGCACCCGGCGGGCTTTATATTTACTTTTCGGTACCTTATTTCTCGCGGCTGAGCGCGTCGATAAGCCGGAGCACGAGCTCGCGGTCATTGTCCGAGAGCGCGGTGATGTCCGCCGTGCAGATGTCCCGGTCGGTGAGTATCGTGTCGCTTGAAACATTGAACACGCGGGAGATTTCAATAATGTTCCGTACAGACGGCGCGGAGATAGACATTTCCCATGCGTTTACCGCGCTCCGCGTAATGCCGAGCTTTTTTGCGAGCTCCGCCTGCGTCATTCCGTTGCGCTCGCGCAGATATTTTATGCGTTCTCCGATATTCTCGAGCATGTCCGTCCTCCACAATCTGTTTATTATCATTATTTTATCATGTATCGTATATATTATCATTATCACATATGATAATTAACGATTGACAAAAGCGGTACGAATGGTGTATAATGGTTTACGGACGCATATGAAAAAATCAACCTATGTGTGAGCGACAATGCCGAAAAATCGCTTTTGTTTATAAAAACAGCCCGAAAATCGGAATAAAACACAAAAATCCCGCAAATGTGGAGTTATTCTATGTTTTGTTTATTGACTTTCGGGAGGCGTTCCTGTAGACTTGATTTGACGGCGGGAACACAAAAGAGTGCCGCTCTAATATCTGTATCAGGAGTGAATTATGCAAATCGGTAAGAAAATTCAACAGCTTCGCAAAGAAAACGGAATGACGCAAAAGGATTTGGCAAACAGGCTGAACATGTCGCCACAGGCAATATCGAGGTGGGAAAACGATGAGGTTGAGCCCTCGATAGAGAATCTTTCTCTTATGTCAGAGATATTCAATGTGTCGGTTGACGAGCTCTTCGGCAGAGCGGCGAGACCTGCCGACGAAAAAACGGTAAGTAATGCGATGACGCCGCCCCCGTATAATCAACCGCCGCTTGCGCTGTGTGAAAAATGCAATCAGCCTATATATAAAACGGAAGATATAGTGCGCACGAAAAACGGAGATGAAAAGGAGCTCCTCTGTCGCCGGTGTGACGCAAAGCGAAAGCTTGCGACGGCGCAGGGCGAGGAGGCAGAATATAAAAAAGATCTGCGCCGCTCGATAATATGGGCTTCTATCGCGGTTATACTTGGGATAATTGTTGGTGTCGTCGGCGCTACACAGTACCCGGATATGTGGTATGTCGCGATAATTCTTCCGATATGCGCCGGGAGCTTTGCGTTCTGCATCCGCTCGGAGCGGACGTTTGTCTCCGATATGTGGCATGCCATAGCCTCATGGAGCATAGGCATGCCGGGAATAATCTTTGATTTGGATCTTGACGGAATTTTTGACCTGATAATAATGAAGGCTGTATTTGCCATTCTTGGAGCGGTTATAGCGATACTTATGTTCCTCCTTGCGACAATCGCGGCGCTTGCGGTATCCCCGATAGCGCTCCCGTTTGCGATAGTATTTCTTATCAAGGACATAGCCGAGGCAAAGGTCGTGCAGAACACGAACAGCGCAATTCTCAGAAGAATAAATGCAGAGGCGTCCGCCGCTAAATAATCATTGCAATATCTACAAATTAATAAAAGCAGAAAGGAAAAGACCGAAAATGAAAAAACTTCTTATCATACTCCTTGTATTCGCCGTCGTTCTCGGCTGTGCATTTGCGGTATCATGCAATGAGACTGATGCCCCGGATGACAGCGACAACACAGAGCCGACCCCAAAACCAACCCCTGACCCGGATCCCACCCCGAAGCCGGACCCGACACCCACTCCTACCCCGGATCCGGAACCAAACCCTGACCCGAAACCCGATATTGAAATAGAGGGTGCAGAGCT
>CALDMI010000213.1 GCA_937914815.1 uncultured Clostridia bacterium | reverse complement strand
AAAAAACCGCCTCTTTTACTTTTTCATTGCGCTCACTATGGCGTAGGTATCCCGCGCTATAACGAGCTCCTCGTTTGTCGGAATTACGAGAACGCGCACCTTTGCGCCGTCTGCCGAGATGTCAATCTCCTGTCCGCGTATCTTATTCTTCTCCGGGTCTATCTTCACGCCGAGGAACTCAAGGTTCTCGCAAACCTTTTCACGGTAGAGAGAGGTATTCTCGCCTATTCCTCCGGTGAACACGATAGCGTCCGCACCGCGCATTGCGGCGACGTATCCGCCTATGAACTTTGTCAGCTGGTGAACGAACATGCGCTCTATAAGTCTGCAACGCTCGTTCCCCTCCTCCGCCATGCGGAGTATCTCGCGGTTATCGGTGGTGACGCCGTTTATTCCGAGCATGCCGGACTTCTTATTGAGAAGCTTATCTATATCGTCCGCAGTAGTAACCTCGCCCTTACGCATAAGGAACGGGATTATCGCCGGGTCGATATTTCCAGAGCGGGTGCCCATCATCATACCCTCAAGCGGGGTGACGCCCATTGTCGTATCGAGGCAGCGCCCGCCCTTTACGGCGGCTATCGACGAGCCGTTTCCGAGGTGGCAGGTGACGACGTTCACATTCTCCGGCGCCTTTCCGAGCATGGCGGCGGCGCGCTCGCTCACATATCTGTGCGATGTGCCGTGGAAGCCGTAGCGGCGGAGCTTATACTTGTCATAATACTCATAAGGAATCGCATACATATATGCGTAATCCGGCATTGTCTGGTGGAAGGAGGTATCGAACACAGCAACCTGCGGGACATTCATAAGCTCCTCGCACGCGCGGATGCCTATGAGGTTCGCGGGGTTGTGCAGGGGGCTCAGGTCGCTGTTCTCAACTATGCTTGCCTTTACATCGTCGGTAATAAGGACAGAGCCGGAAAACTTCTCTCCGCCGTGGACAACGCGATGACCCACCGCGCCTATCTCGGAGACGGAGTCTATGACTCCGAGCTTCTTATCGGTCAGGGTGTCGAGAACCAGTTTTATAGCCTCGGAATGTGTGGGCATCTTCGCGTCGGTCACATAGTCCTCTCTTCCCGGGACCTTGAACTTGAAGCGCGACTTTGCGCCTATTTCCTCGCATATTCCCCCGGCGAGGAGCTTTTCCCCGTCTGTCTCTATCAGCTGAAACTTCAGTGAGGAGGAGCCGGCGTTTACAACAAGATTTTTCATATCAGATATTCCTTTCAGAAATTATTTAGTGCAGAATAAAATCATATTTTTCGGGGTGTCACGCGGCGGGCGCGGCAAGGAAGGCATACTCATATCCGAAGCCCCACGCGAGAACCGCGATGTAGATAAGGGCGACGCAGATACCGGTGAGCGAGCCGAAAAAGACCTGCAGGGGACTGTGTCCTACGAGGACCTTCAGCTTGTCCGTCCGTATCTCCTCGTCCTTTTCCTTTATCCAGTCGTTCATTATAGCGGATATTTCCCGGAGGGTCACCGCCTGTTTTCCCGTCTCGCGACGGACGCCGGAGGCGTCATGCATTACGACTATCGCGACTACTATCGCGACGCCGAACACCGGGCTCGAAAATCCGATGCACCACCCGCACATGAGCGCCGTGCCGCTGACGAACGCGGAGTGCCCGCTCGGCATTCCACCGTCTCCGGTGAGTCTCTCAAATGTGAATTTCTTATTTATGACAGCCGATATTATCGACTTTATAATCTGCGCCGTAAGAAATGAAAGAAGTGCGCAGATAAATACATGGTTTGTTACAAGATCGTAAAGGATATTCATAGGTACCTTCGTTTTCGCATTACTGCGGAGCAAAACACCGCCTTATATATTCTACCACCTCCGCGCGCTTTTTTCAATACGGAGATTAAAAGATTCAAGAAAAATCGCCGAACACAGGGCGATAATCGTATACAATACGATGAGTCCCTGCGGTCGGCGATAGGAAATCTTCGATTTTCGGTCTTGCCGGATATCGCGGCGGCGGGCACCGGAGATTCGAGAAAGAATCGCCGAACACAGGGCGATAATCGTATACAATACGATGAGTCCCTGCGGTCGGCGATAGGAAATCTTCGATTTTCGGTCTTGCCGGATATCCGGCGCCCGGGGAAAATCAGACGTTGAGGAGTCTGAGAATCCTCTTATTAAGTATCATGCAAACAAGGTCGCACACCCAGATTATGTTGAATCCGAAGAACAGACGGATAAGCGCCGCAACGATCTTACCCTCCGTGAAACGGGTGACAACTCCGCATACCCATGAGGTTACGGGAATTATAGCGAGAATGAGGCTGACGAGCCAGCTGAGACCAAAGTAATCGCCTTTCTTTGACATGACAAAATCTCCTTTCGTTTTTATTATATTTTAGCACGATATTTTTGTGAAATCAAGTACCGGCGCACATTTTTATCGGCGGTAACGCGATTTTTTATTTCCGAATATACTTTTCCCGGGGGTGACCCCAAAAGGAGGAAACATCGCTATGCTTGCCATAAAGCCATACAACCGCGAGAGGGCGCTCATGTACGCGAGGAAATATGCCTTTTCACAGAACCCGATGTTCGCGGATTTCCGCGGGATAGGCGGAAATTGCACAAATTTTGTCTCTCAATGTCTTTTCGCCGCCGGGTGCGTCATGAACTACACCGCGGTCTACGGGTGGTACTACATATCGCTCGACGACAGGTCTCCGTCATGGGCGGGGGTCAGATATTTTTACGACTTCATAACCAAAAACCGCTCGGTCGGTCCGTTCGGGCACGAGGCGGGAGAGGGAGAATGTGAGAGCGGGGACATAATCCAGCTCGGCAAAGAAGAAGAGGGCTTCTACCACACTCTCCTGATCAGCGATATACGCGACGGAGAGATATATGTGACGGCGCAGACCGACGATGCGGTGGACCGCCCGCTCTCCACCTACACCTACGACTACAAGCGTTTTATCCGCGTCGACGGCATACGATTCCGCACCGAGGATGACGACGGCTGCTTTGATGAAATCTACGGTGCGCTCCCGGACGCAGAGCCGCCCGCCGTGGAGGCAGAAAAAACGCCCGCGGACGGTTGACAAACGCAAATCCGCTGTGATAAAATAGATGTGTTCGGCTGTATGCCGGTTTCCGAGGAAAACAAAAGGATGAAAAAATATTTATCACCACTCATGCTGTTCGGCGCGGCGCTCATCTGGGGATGTGCATTTTCCGCGCAGAAGGCAATATCGGGGCTCGAGCCCTATGCCGTCGGCTTCTGGCGCAGTGTGCTCGCCGCGGCGTTTCTCTGCCCCGTTATCGCGCTGTTTGACCACTTCACGCACAGCGGGCGAAAGCTCATCTCCCGGCGGGGGCTCGATTTCACCCGCACGGAGGTTATCGGCGGGGTCGCCTGTGGGCTTGTGCTCGGGGGGGCGATTGCGCTCCAGCAGTTCGGAATTTCCGGGGGGACGGACGCCGGGAAGGCGTCGTTCATAACCGCGCTGTATGTTGTTATGGTCCCGGTGTTCGGTCTGCTGTTTCGTCAGAAGACGAAGCTCAATGTCTGGATAAGCGTTGTAATCGCGATAATCGGCTTCTATCTTCTCTGCATAAAGGGCGACTTTACGATGGAATTTTCCGACTCTCTTATTCTCATTTCCTCCGTCGTATTCGCCGCACATATACTGATTATCGGCTATTTCTCTCCGAAGGTCGACGGAATACGCATGTCGCTCATTCAGTTCGTCGTCTGCGCCGTCGTCAATCTTATTCCCTCTCTTATATTTGAGAGCACCACGTTCACAATAAGTCTCGTCGGGCAGAACATATTCCCGCTCGTCGTCATAGGCGTCGGCTCAAGCGGTATAGGCTACACCCTGCAGATACTCGGTCAGCGGACGACGGAGGACACAGCCGCCGCCACGATAATCCTCTCCACCGAGTCGGTAATCGGGGCGATTATCGCGGCTATCGCCTTTGGTGAACGAATGGAAGTGCGCGAGGCGATAGGCTGTGCCATAATCTTCTGCGCCGTCCTCCTCTCACAGCTCGACCCGATAGGCGCAATAAAAAAGCGGCGCGAGAGAAAAAGCGCGTCCGGCGCCGGGCAGGAGCCGCCCGGTGACAACGGTAAAAACGACGCAGACAAATAAAGCAAAGGACAAAAGGAAGAAACACATGAAAAAGTACATCTCGGCACTCCTCCTCTTTGCCGCCGCCCTCGTCTGGGGGTGTGCGTTCCCGGTGCAGAAGGCGGCGTCCGCCGTCCCGGCGTTCACGCTCTGCATGGTAAAATTTCTTCTCGCGGCGCTCTTTCTCATTCCCGTTATAATGATAACCGACGCGCGGCAGAAAACCGGAAGAAAGCTCTTCTCGAGGAGGGGCATTGATATAACGAAATACGAGCTCGTCGGCGGCGCCGCCTGCGGCGCGACACTCAGCCTCGCGGCGGCGTTTCAGCAGATGGGAATGGAGCGCGGGGTCGACGCCGGGGGTGCCGCATTCATAACCTCGCTCTATGTTGTGATAGTCCCGATACTCGCGCTGTTTCTGCGGAAGAAGAGCTCCGTCGGCGTGTGGATAAGCGTCGGCGTCGCGGTAATCGGTTTCTATCTTCTCTGCGTCGGCGAGGGGTTCACGATAGACCCGAACGATTTCTTCGTTCTTATTGCCTCGGTTCTCTTCGGTGTACATATTCTCATAATCGACCACTTCTCCCCCAAGGTCGACGGGGTGCGCATGTCGCTCGTGCAATTTGTTGTCGCCTCTCTTGTAAACCTTATCTGCATATTCATTTTCGAGCGCGGGACATTCTCCTTTGAGGTTGTTTTCGCGCACACGCTCCCGCTCCTCTTCATCGGATTTGTCTGCATAGGTATCGGAAACACGCTCCAGATAATCGGGCAGAAGATGTACTCCTCCCCCGCCGCCGCGACGGTTATTCTCTCCACCGAGTCGGTTATCGGCGCGATAGTCGCCGCGATAGCCCTCGGCGAGCGGATGAGCGCGCGGGAGATTATAGGCTGTGCTGTCATATTTTTCGCCGTCGTCTTCTCACAGCTTGACCCGATAGGTGCCATGATGGCTAAGAAAAAGGCTGCTGCGACTCCTGCCGATAATGCGGAAAATACAGAAGATACAAACATTAACAAGGATTAATAATCCTAATATCACAGCCCTGTATTACCTGTGGGCGCCGTCGGGACTTGACGGCGCCCGCTTTTTGTGCTATAATACCACAGGTTGCGACGCGCGGCAGCGCGACATTCCGAGAAAGACAGACAATAAGCCGCAACCGCCGCACCGGAAAAGGAGTAAACAAAAATGGCAAGTACAGCAAAAGCGTCCGGCGGACGCAAGGCATGGAAGATACTTCTCACCGTTCTCTGTATAATAGTGGGTGTTGTCCTTCTCTTTATACTCGGTGTCAGAGAATACTTCCGCCTCCCCGTTATGGGCTACTACCGCAACTCGGAAAAGACATTTACAATCCCCGGTCTCTCTGACGGAATGATAGTTCAGGGACTGGCATACGACTCTGAAAGCAAGGAATTTCTCGTAACCGGCTACCGCTCCGACGGGCAGCCCTCGCAGGTCTCTGTCATCGACAAGGAGACGAACAAGGAGACAAAGCGCCTCTGGCTCGCGGACAAGGACGGCAATGACTTCACAGGTCACGTCGGCGGAATAACCGTCGCCGGCGATTACGTCTATGTCGCGGACAGCGACGGGCTCGTGGTCTACACCCGTAAGTCTTTTGCCGACGCGCAGGACGGCGACAAGGTAAGCTCTGTAGGTCTCTTTGAGACAAAGGCGGACGACGACTCAATGCACGTCGCATTCGTGCATGCGGAGGGCGACACAATCTACCTCGGCGAGTTCTACCGTGAGCAGAACTACCCCACCCCAGACAGCCACAAGTACACGACTAAGGCGGGCGACGCGAACACCGCGCTGATAATCGCCTATAAGCTCGACTCTTCTGCAGAGCTCGGCATTTCGGACAAGATCGAATTTGCCTACTCTACCCCCGGACTTGTTCAGGGCATGTGCTTTGACGCCGACGGGCGCATCTACCTCTCCACATCCTATGCGGTAGCCTTCTCGCACATATACCGCTACAAGAATCCGACACAAGAGGGCGACATAACGGTCCTCGGTCAGACGGTTCCTCTCTATGTTCTTGACAGCTCCACGCTCGACTGTGACATAAAGCTCGCGCCGATGTCGGAGGAGATAGTAGTTGTTGACGGAAAGCTCTACACGATGTGTGAGTCCGCGACGAACAAGTATATATTCGGTAAGTTCACATCGGCGTCCCGCTGCTATGCTACCGATATATCTAAATACGAGTAATCAAACGACATAAAATCGGCAAAACCGCCGCACCCGTGTATTCATTTCCGGGGTGCGGCGGTTTTCTTTCGGACAAAAGAAAATGACCGCCGGGGCGGTCACATCTTAAATATGAGAGCCGCCGGGAGATATTCCCCGGCGGCGCTTTTCATATCCGTTTTCAGTTGTCGAGCGCCCGGTTCTCCAGCGCGGCGAGCGCGGCGCGGAAGGCGCGCGCGGCGGCGAGGCGGTCGTCCTCATTCTCGCTCTCGAGCATCGGGAGCATATCGCGGAACACCTCGCCGGCTATGCTCATATCGCGGCGGAAGTGCTCTGTCCCGTAGAGGGGCATGGTCTTGTCGCAGAGCTCGAAGAAATAGAGCCCGAAGGAGTCCGATTCAAGGTTCCGCGGTATCTGGAAGCGCGGGTCGATGTCCCCGATAAGTTCGACGCGCAGCGCGGTCTCAACGCCGTACTTACGCTCGCTTATAAGTCTCGAAACGCGGTTCACTATCTCGCTCGCGGAGTCGACGCCGGTTATATCTATGCGCTCGGTGACAAAGCGGAGGTGACCGTATGTCATCTGCTTTACATCAATGGACAGCGCGCCGTCGTCGTAATTTGCCACTATGAGGTTTGCGCCGCCGAGCCCGGGCTCCGAAAATCCGGTGCACTCAAGGGCGCCGCAATAGCTGTATATGGAGTCCCCGAGCTTCACAAACTCGGTCGCCGCATGGCGGGAGCCGAGCGCGTAATAGTCCGCGCCGAACTTCTTCATATCCGCCTCGGATATCGGGCAGGCGGTGGAGCCTATCTCCGCGCCGAGGTCTGCCGAGCCGCAGACTATATTTATCCTCGATATATCGTCGACCCGCCGCTCATAGAGTGGGGACGCCGCCATCTCCGGCGACCGGAACGCCCAGCCGTATACCGTGAGGTTATACTCGTTTATATCATGCCGTGTCAGCTCGCTCCCGCTGAAAACATAGCAGTTCGACGGGAGTCTGCCCGATGTGTAAATCGGGTTGTTGTCGTAATAATCCGACGCGCCGGGAGAGATGACGAACTGGGTGTCCGGGCAGTTTCTGAACTCGCGTATCAGGAGCTCTGCCGTCGTATTCGTCGCATACTCGCGGTCGAAGAGGTCGCCGCTTATAAGCACCACGTTTATTCCCCTGTCGCGCACATACTGCATAAGGCGCATAAAGGAGTTGCGCAGCTCGCGCCGGCGCTCTCCGCCCTTCTCCGCGCCGAGCACGGTGAACGGGCAATCGAGATGTATATCTCCGCAATGAAGGATCTTAACCCTTATCTTTCCGGTTTCTTCGCTCATGTCATACCTCCGAGAAAGCGTAATATTCCTTATGTATTCTATCATACCGCGTGTGCATTTGCAAGATTTTTATCAAAAAAACTTGAAAAATGTATTGCAACTTTCTTTCCGATATGGTAAAATAAATTTGATATAATTCAAGGCAGAACAATATTATGCCGGGAAGGATGCAGACATGCTGAGTCTTGCTTGCAGAAACACATCAAAGCTGATACGGGGAAAGTCGAAGAGCGACAACGTCCGTCTCGGCAGACTTTTCACCAAAAAGGATACTGCCCGCAGAATGGCGGACATGCTCAATATACCGAAAAACAAAAGCGCCATAACCGTTCTCGACCCCGGGGCGGGAACCGGAATACTCTCCGCCGCGGTGGTGGAGAAGATATGCCGCGAGGCGCCCGCCTGCCGCCAGATATTCCTGACCTGTTATGAGACGGAGGACGACTTTGTCCCCGTGC
>CALDMI010000212.1 GCA_937914815.1 uncultured Clostridia bacterium | reverse complement strand
GAAAGAGGCTTATGCGGAAAAACTCCGCGCGGCGAAGGAGACAATCGACAGGCTACAGCGCGAGATTGACGCGCTCAATGCGGAGATAAAAGAAAAACTCTATCCGTTTGAGAATATATCTCTCTCCGACAAGGGGGCGGTCGATGACATATACCGCCGGGCGCTCGCACTCTCGGAATACGACCGGACGAAAATCGAGCGTTTTGAAGATGTGGTAAGGGTCAAAACGCAGGTGGACAACACGCTGCGCGCGGTGATAATCGGCATATCGCTCACGGCAGTTGCCGCCGCGCTCACCGTCGGTCTCGTGCTCGGCATCCGGGCGCGGAGGCGGCGGAAGGTGCGGGAGATGGAAGAGCTCGCCGCCCTGTATGAGAATGAGGACGACGGGCAGACGCCGGGCGAATAAGCCGCGGCAGACGCGCAAAATACAGAAAGCAGGCTGAAAAGCCAAGCTGAAAACAGGCTGAACAAACAAAAAACGGAAAGGAGGGCGGAAAATGAAGAAGGACATAATCGCGCTGTTTGCGATAATACTACTCGTCGCGGTGATTATAAGCGGGACAAACATACAGTCTGTCGACGAATATTATCTCACGCACATAGACGACATAAAAGAGGACAGCGAGACGGTCATAATCAGCATACGCTGTGACACTATACTCAAAAACTACGGTGAACTCGACCCCGCCCTCCGCTCCGAGGAATTTGTCCCGCCGGACGGGGTTATACTCCCGCCGACGGAATACGTGCTCCGCCCCGGGGACACGGTATTTGACATTCTCGACCGGGCGGTGCGCTACAACAAGATACAGATGGAATATCAGGGGGCGGACAAGAACAGCTACGGAAGCGTTTACATTCAGGGGATACACTATCTCTATGAATTCTCCTGCGGTCCTCTCTCCGGCTGGATGTACCGGGTGGACGGCGAGTTCCCGAATTACGGGTGCTCAAAGTACACGCTGCGCGACGGGCAGGTTATCGAATGGGTCTACACCTGCGACCTCGGGCAGGATGTCGGCTGTATGTGGACGGAGGAGGTCGCGCCGTGAAAACTTTTCAGAACGTGCACCCCACCGTGCTTCTCCTCTATTTTCTCTCGGTTCTCATCGTCGGAATGTTTGTCACAAACCCGGTGCTCTCGCTCTCCTCACTTCTCGGCGGCATTCTCTTCTCCGCGACGCTCTGCCGCCGGGGGGAGGTCGCGGGGGACGTCGGATTTTATCTTGCTATGTTCTTTCTCGTCGCGATAACGAATCCGCTGTTTTCCCACAACGGGGTGACCCCGCTGTTCTTCTTAAACGGCAACCCCGTGACGCTCGAGGCATTTATTTACGGCGCGGAGCTCGCTGTTGCGATTGTGGGTACGCTCCTCTGGTGCAGGAGCTTCTCGCGGATAATGACAAGCGACAAGCTTCTCTACCTTTTCGGGCGGGTGCTCCCGAAGCTGTCGCTCGTTCTGTCTATGGCACTGCGCTTTATACCTATGTTCTTCCGCCGTATGCGGCAGGTGAAAGCCGTACAGAAGACGACCGGAATGTATTCCGGGCGCGGGATAGTGGACAAATTCCGCTACTCCGGGCGGGTATTTCTCTCAATGATAGGCTGGTCACTCGAGAGCTCTATCGAGACGGCGGCGTCAATGAAGGCGCGGGGGTATGGCACAGGGCGGCGGACAAACTTCTCGCTCTTCCGCTTCACGCCCCGGGACGGGGCTCTCCTCGCTGTCACGCTCTCGCTTATATCGCTCGTCACAGTCGGGATTTCCCTCGGGGTGACGGAGTTCTACTTTTATCCGAGGATAAGCACCGTGAGCCTTACGGCTCCGGCGCTCGCCGTATATATCGCTTTCGGGGCGCTGTCGCTCCTGCCGTTTTTTATTGAAGTCCGGGAGGTTCTGCTTTGGAAATATTACAGGTCAAAAATCTGAATTTCGCCTACCCCGGTGGCGGGGCGGGTGTGCTGTCCCGCATAAATCTCACGGTAAACGCGGGGGAGATGCTACTCCTCTGCGGGGTGTCCGGCTGCGGAAAGACTACTCTTCTCCGCCTTATGAAGCAGGAGCTCGCCCCGGCGGGGGATCTCTCGGGCAGCATTGAGTACGCGGGGGGGACACCCGCGCCGTGCGACATCGGGTATGTAATGCAGAACCCGGACAGCCAGATCGTCACAGACAAGGTGTGGCACGAGCTAGCCTTCGGGCTCGAAAATCTCGGGCTCCCGACAGAGGTTATCCGCCGCCGGGTCGGCGAGATGGCAAGCTATTTCGGAATAACCGACTGGTTCAGAAAGAGAACGGACGAGCTCTCCGGCGGGCAGAAGCAGATACTGAATCTCGCGGCGGTGATGGTCATGCAGCCGAAGATACTGATACTCGACGAGCCGACAAGCCAGCTCGACCCTATTGCCGCCGCAGACTTCATAGCCACGGTTGCAAAGCTCAACCGCGAGCTCGGGCTCACGGTGATTATTGCGGAGCACAGGCTCGAGGAGATATTTCCCGTCGCCGACCGGGTGGTGCTCATGGACAAGGGGCAGATCCTCCTCTGCGAGGCGCCGGTGAATGTCGGCGACGCGCTCCCCGAGGGGCACGCGATGCAGGCGGCACTCCCGAGCCCGGTGCGGCTCTATCGTCTTCTCTCTCTCGGCGGGCGGTGCCCGCTCACCGTCCGGGACGGGCGGATAATGCTCGAGGAGAATTTCACGGTCCGGGGGGGCGAGCTCCCGGAGGGGGAGCCGCCCGCTGGGGAATGTGCAATTGAGCTTCGCGGGGCGTGGTTCCGGTATGAAAGGGACCTGCCGGATGTTCTGCGCGGGACGACGCTGCTCGTCAGACGGGGGGAGGTCCTGTCCGTGCTCGGCGACAACGGGAGCGGAAAGACCACCATGCTGAAAGTCATATCCGGGCTCTGCCGCGCGTATCGCGGGCGGGTCATGATAAACGGACGGCAGATAAAGGAATACAAGGGCAACACGCTCTACCGCGGGGTGCTCTCACTGCTCCCGCAGAACCCGGAGACGCTGTTTGTACGGGACAATGTGCGTAGCGACCTGCGGGAGCTTCTCGGGGCGCACGGCGTCCCGGCATCCGAGCAGGACGGAAAGATTAACGAGGTCGCCGCGCGGCTCGGGATTACTCACCTGCTCGACCGCAACCCATTTGACCTGAGCGGCGGGGAAATACAGAAATGCGCGCTCGCAAAGGTGCTGCTCACCTCCCCGGAGATACTCCTCCTCGACGAGCCGACAAAGGGGATTGACGCGATGGCAAAGGAGGAGCTCACAGCCCTTATCCGCTCACTCTCCCGTGAGGGGGTGACGGTGCTTATCGTGACGCACGACGT
>CALDMI010000211.1 GCA_937914815.1 uncultured Clostridia bacterium | reverse complement strand
AAATAGTTATAATCCGCTCGCCGAAGCTGCTTTCCCCGATACTCGCGAAAATCTTCGGCATTACATTACAGAAAAAGACCGGATAACAAGATAAAAATATAGCCTGACCCACGGGAAAACCGTACACGGGTCAGGCTTTTTCTGTTTTTTACGGCTTTTCGGGGGTGCCCCGTGCCGGGTGGGCAGAGCCGCCCGAGGCTTATTCCGCCGCCAGCGGCGCCGCGAGCTCGTCTGCCATGCGGCGTATAGTCTCCCGGTTTTCCTCCGTTACGGCGGAGCGGATTGTAAGCTGATTTTCGGCATAGGTTATATCTTTTGCCCCCTCGAGCATACCGCGCATGACGCGACAGGCAGTCGGAGCCCAGCTCCCGTTTTCAATGAGCGCGACGCGGCGGGCACGGTAGGAGCGCTCAAGCAGCGCGTCAATGAATGTCCGCATAAAGGGGAACACACCGGCGTTATAGGTCGGGGTCGCGAGGACGAGGCGGTCAAAGCGGAACGCATCCGTAACGGCGGCAGCCATGTCGCAGACAGAGAGGTCATGAAGAGCCACGGTAACCCCGCGCGCCGAAAGCTCCGCAGCGAGCGTCTCCGCCGCCTCCCTTGTATTGCCGTAGACCGACGCATAGACGACAGCGACGCCCGGCTCCTCCGGGGTATAGGACGACCAGAGGTCATAGAGATGTATGTAGTAGCCGAGGTTTTCCGTGAGCGGATTTCCGTGCAGGGGGAGTATCATTTTTATGTCGAGCGCGGACGCCTTTTTAAGAAGCGACTGAACCTGCGCGCCGTACTTTCCGACTATGCCGATATAATATCTCCTCGCCTCCTCTGCCCAGTCGCCCTCGTGCGTATAGGTGCCGAAGCGACCGAAGCCGTCCGCCGAGAAGAGCGCCTTATCACAGGCGTCATAGGTCACCATGACCTCCGGCCAGTGGACCATCGGGGCAAATACGAACGTCAGGGTATGTCTGCCGAGCGTGAGCGTCTCACCGTCCTTTACGACAAGACGGCGCGGGGCTACCTCCCCGCCGAAGAACTGCTCCATCATCGTAAAGGTCTTCGCGTTTCCGACAACGGTTGTGTCCGGGTAGGCATGGAGAAGCTCCGCAATCCCTGCCGAATGGTCGGGCTCCATATGCTGGACTATAAGATAGTCCGGCTGCCCGCCGCCGAGCGCGGCGGCGACATTTTCAAGCCACTCGCCGACGAAGTGCGCGTCCACGGTGTCCATGACCGCCGTCTTTTCGTCCATGATAACGTAGGAATTATAGCACATTCCGTGAACGCTGTACTGCCCCTCAAAGAGCCGGCAGTCCCGGTCGCTCACACCGACGTAAAAAATATCGTCGGTTATATTTTTAAGTTCTCTCATTTTTCATTCTCCTTTTCTCCGAGCCGCGCGCCGCAGTCCGGACAGAATTTTGCACCATCGGGAACCTGTGCCCCGCAGGACGGGCAGACCGCGCCGAGAGGCGCGCCGCACTCCGGGCAGAATTTATCCCCATCGGAGTATTTCCCGCCGCAGCGCGGGCAGACCCGCTCTTCCCCGCCGTCCTTTGCGGCGCGGACGGTCTTTGCGATTTCCTCACGCGTGCCGTCAAGCATATAGTTTGCCGCGTCGCGGTGTACGGGTGCCGTCTGCGAGACGGCGTAGGACTGGAGAGCCCCCATAAATCCGAGGAGCAGGCAGACGGCGCCGGCAAAAAAGAGCGGCATGCCGATAAAGAGGAGGAAGAAGAGCCGCGGCTCCCCACCGTTTGCCGCCGCCGAGAAGAAGTCGGTCATTCCGGTTACTATCATGACGAGCGCAGGTATCATTATGGCGGCGCCCGCTATGCGCAGGGTCGTTCTGGTTTTTGTATGATTTTTCATTTTCGTGTCCTTTCTCCGGCATACGCCGGTCAAGTGTATTTTAGCATATCCGCCCGCACTTTTCAATACCTGCGCGCATACTTTTTACCCGCCCGCGCATCGCCCGCAATGGCGCATCCCGCCTGACTTCTGCCCTGCCTACGCCCTACCCCTGCCCAACCCCTGCCCAACCTCTGCCCGACCCGCAAGGTGTACGTCGCCTCTCCCGCCCGCGGGCGCGATTTTCCGTGCGCGTGTTGACAAGCGCCCCCGCGTGTTATATAATATAACAAAAACATATACGAGGCAGACAATATGGAAAAGATAATACTCACCGGAGACCGCCCGACAGGCAGACTCCACGTCGGGCACTACGTCGGCTCGCTCAAAGAGCGCGTCAGGCTCCAGAACTCGGGGCTCTACGATAAGATTTATATAATGATTGCCGACGCGCAGGCGCTCACCGATAATGCAGAGCACCCGGAAAAGGTCAGAAATAACATCATGCAGGTCGCCCTTGACTACCTCGCATGCGGGATAGACCCGGAGAAGTCGACGATATTCATTCAGTCGACGGTGCCGGAGCTCACCGAGCTGACCTTCTACTACATGAACCTCGTCACCGTCGCGCGCGTCCAGCGCAACCCCACGGTGAAAGCCGAGATACAGATGAGAAACTTCGCCCAGAGTATCCCCGTCGGCTTCTTCTGCTACCCGATAAGTCAGGCGGCGGACATCACCGCCTTCCGCGCGACGACCGTCCCGGTCGGAGAAGACCAGGCGCCGATGATCGAGCAGTGCAAGGAGATAGTAAAAAAGTTCAACGCGGTATACGGCGAGACGCTCACAGATCCGGAGATGGTCCTCCCCGGGAATGCTGCCTGCCTCCGCCTCCCCGGTATTGACGGAAAGGCGAAGATGAGCAAATCCCTCGGCAACTGCATATACCTCTCCGACACGGAGGAGGATATAAAGAAAAAGATAATGTCGATGTTCACCGACCCGACGCACCTTCGCCGCGAGGATCCCGGACACACCGAGGGAAACCCCGTATTTATCTACCTTGACGCGTTCTGCCGGGACGAGCACTTCACGGAATTTCTCCCCGAGTACAAAAACCTCGACGAGCTGAAAGAGCACTACCGCCGCGGCGGTCTCGGCGATGTGACGGTCAAAAAATTCCTGAACAGCGTCATTCAGTCCGAGCTCCGACCGATACGCGAGAGACGGCAGATGTGGGAGGGGCGCCTCCCGGAGGTCTATGAGATACTCCGCGCGGGGAGCGAGCGGGCGAGATGCGCCGCGGCGGAAACCCTCCGCGACGTGCGCCGCGCCATGAAAATAGATTATTTTGAGGACGGAAATCTTCTGAAATGAAAAAAATACTCTTTATCGGCACGGGCGGCACCATAGCCTCCGAGCTCTCGGGCGGCTCGCTCTCCCCCTCCATAGGTGCAGAGCAGTTAATACGCCTTGTCCCCGGGCTCGGCGACATGTGCGAGATAGAGGCGCGCCAGCCCTTTACCCTCGACAGCACAGACATAACGACATGGCACTGGCTCACGATAGCCCGCGAGATAGAGGACAGCTACGACGACTTTGACGGCTTCGTCGTCGCGCACGGCACGGACACTCTTTCCTACACCGCCGCGGCGCTCTCATACCTTATACAGGACAGCGAAAAGCCGATAATCATAACCGGGGCACAGCGCCCGATAGGCTTTGACTCCTCAGACTCAAAGCAGAACCTGCGCGACAGCTTCATCTGTGCGTGCTCCGACCTTCTGCATGGGGTGCTAGTCGTATTCGGCGGCGAGGTCTTACTCGGCACCCGTGTACGGAAAACCCGCTCCAAGAGCTTCTCCGCATTCGAGAGCCCGAACTACCCGGCAATAGGCACGGTCAAGAACGGGCGGCTCACGGTTTTCTTCTGCCCCGTCACAGGCGAGCACCGCTTTTATTCTCTCCTTGAGTCGTCGGTGGGGCTGCTGAAGCTCACGCCCGCGACCGATCTTGAGCTGCTTTCTTTCATGCTCTCGCGCTACAGCGCGCTCGTTATCGAGGCGTTCGGCGTCGGGGGGCTGCCACACCGGGAGGGCACCTTCCGGAAAGCGGTACGGCGCGCGATAGAGGCAGGAAAGACGGTTGTCCTGACGACACAGGTTGAATCAGAGGGGACGGACATGTCGGTCTACAATGTCGGCTCCGGTCTCTCCGACATCGGGGTTATTGAGGCGTTTGACATGACGCCGGAGGCGTGTATTGTAAAGCTCATGTGGCTGCTCCCCCGGGCGTGGGACAACGACTCACGCAGGGAGGAGTTTTACCGCCCCGTCGCCTGTGACATCTTCCCGCAGGAGCGGTCGGAAAAATGAACAACTCACCCATGAAAACGCCCGTAAAGAGAACACGGAAAGAGATGAAAAGCGGCGGGGGCACGCATATAAAGCCGCTCTCCGCCCTGCGGTGCGCCGCCGCGCGGTGGCGGATACGGCGGTATCTTCCGGCGACGGTAAGAAAAATCCCCCTCTTTGTCTATGAGATAACCGACTCTACAAACCGGCGCGCCGCGGAATATATAAAAGGCGGCGGCGCGCTCCCCGCAGTGTTTCTCTCCGGCGGGCAGACCGCCGGGCGCGGTCGGCTCGGTCGCTCGTTCGTCTCTGCCACAGGCGCGGGGCTGTATATTTCCTACGCCATACCGGTAAGCGGAGCGGCTGACGCTCTGAAAATCACGACTCACGCCGCCGTCGCGGTCTGCCGCGCGGTCGGAGACGTCTCCCCGCTTGACTGCAGAATAAAGTGGGTAAACGACGTATACGTCTCGGGGCGTAAGCTCTCGGGAATACTCGCCGAGGGGGTGACATCCCCGGGCGGCACACTCTCCGCCGTCGTCCTCGGCATAGGGATAAATATAAAGCCGGAGGGCATACCGCAGGATCTACGCGACATTGCGACAAGCATTGCAGGAGAGTGCGGAAAAGAAGTCTCCCGCGACAGGCTCGCCGCGAGACTTACGGAGAGGCTCCTGCCACTCCTTACCGGGGACACCGAGGAGTTTTTTACCCCCGGGTCGCTCGCCGAATACCGCCGCCGCTCGATAGTCATAGGTCAGAATATCCGCGTGATACACGGGGACACGGAATACCCCGCCCGCGCGACCGGGATAACCGATGAGGGCGCCCTCACGATAGTGAGAGAGGACGGCACACCCGAAATTCTCTCTACCGGGGAGATAACCGTGCGCCTACGGTAAAAAGCGCGCACGTGCCGGAAAAGTGCCCCCAAGCGCAAAAGCGCGACATAGCGGGAAGTCCCGCCGTGCTGAAAAAGCGTTAACGCACGGCAAATGCAAACAACTGTATACAAAATGATGCAAAAAAACATCATCGCAGCCTCTTCCAACGCCGGAAATGACATAATCCACGGAACATAAAAATACATAAAACGAGAGGTACACAAAAATGCCGTTCGGATTACCGGATTACCACAGAGACATGAAGACAACGCGCGTCGGCACCCTGCCTCCGCACGCCTATTTTATACCCTACGGAGACGAAAAGTCTGCCGCCTCCGCCCTCCGCTCACGCTCGGTTTACTTAAAATCGCTCTGCGGGGTGTGGGATTTTCACTATTTTGACGACGAGCACGACCTCCCGGAAAAGCTCTCCGACATGGTATTCCCGGACAGGCTCCGCGTCCCGATGTGCTGGCAGTATGAGCTCGAGCGGGATTACGATCCGCCGCACTACACCAATATAACCTATCCCTTCCCCGCCGACCCGCCGCATATCCCGGAGAAGAACCCCTGTGGCGTCTACCGCCGGAAATTTTGCTGGGTAGGTGCGGAGGGAAAGGACGCAATACTCACCTTCGAGGGCGTCGACTCCTGCATGTACGTATTCGTGAACGGAAAATTTGCCGGGTACTCGCAGGTCTCGCACTCGACCTCCGAATTTGATATAACATCTCTCCTCCGTGACGGGGAGAACACGATAGATGTCGCCGTCATGAAGTGGTGCGACGGCTCATACCTCGAGGACCAGGACAAGTTCCGATCCTCCGGCATATTCCGCGAGGTGTATATCCTCTCCCGCGACAGGGCGAGAATAGGCGATATTTTCATACACGCCACCCCGTCTGAGGACCTCTCCGAGGTATTTGTAACGGCGGATCTCACGACAACCGGAGAATGTAGGATTGACTATACTCTTCTCTTCGGGGAGGAGAAAATCTCCTCCGGGACGCTGACCGTCGGCGGCGGGGTCGCGGGCGCGCCGATAGGCAAAATAAGAAATCCCCGCCTCTGGTCGGACGAGGAGCCGAATCTCTATACTCTCGTGCTCAGTAGCGGGGGCGAGGTTATCTCCCAGCGTGTCGGCGTCCGGCGGATAGAAATAAAGGGCGGCGTGGTCTATATAAACCGCAAGCCGATAAAGATAAAGGGGGTGAACCGGCATGACAGCCACCCGCTCCTCGGCTCGGCTATCCCGATGGCGCACATGAAGCGCGACGTCATGATAATGAAGCGT
>CALDMI010000210.1 GCA_937914815.1 uncultured Clostridia bacterium | reverse complement strand
CGTCGCCCTTCTTTATGAAGTCGGTCATCTTGCCGAGGTTAACGAACTCGTAACCGATAACCTGATCATCGGCGTCAAGCGCCATTCTGGTAACATATCCCTCTGCCATTTCAAGGTAACGAACGCCCTTCGCAACCGTGCCGTACATGGTTCCGACCTGCGAGCGGGTTCCCTTTCCGAGGTCCTCAAGTCCCGCTCCGATAGTAAGACCGCCCTCGGAGAATGCGGACTGTGTACGCCCGTAAACTATCTGAAGGAAGAGCTCGCGCATAGCGGTATTGATAGCGTCACATACAAGGTCTGTATTGAGCGCCTCAAGTATCGTCTTGCCCTGGAGGATTTCAGCCGCCATAGCCGCCGAATGAGTCATTCCGGAGCAGCCGATAGTCTCTATAAGAGCCTCCTGTATAACGCCGTCCTTGACATTGAGAGTGAGCTTGCAGGCTCCCTGCTGCGGGGCACACCAGCCCACACCGTGCGTAAGACCGGAGATGTCCTTTATCTCCTTTGCCTTTACCCAGAGTCCCTCCTCGGGAATCGGAGCGGGTCCGTGATTCGGTCCCTTGGCAACGACGCACATATCTTCTACTTCGCGTGAATAGATAAGTTCTGCCATTTATTTATCTCCTTTTATTATTTTCAAAGATTATCAGGGGATTATAATACCGTAAACCGTACCGAATGCGCAAGCCGCATTGGACTCATCGGTATCGATATGCATAGCGGGAGCGAATTTATCGCTGACGCGGATTACGACATCGCCGAATACTACGGATCTCTCGGAATTTATCTTTACAGATACAATCTGCTTATCCTTGACCTTCAGCTCCTCTGCATCCTTCGGGGTGAGATGAATATGACGCTTCGCAGCGATTACGCCCTCTGTCAGCTCTATCTCCGCTCCGTTCTCGGGGTTGACGAGTTTGCACGCTCCGGAGCCCGCAATATCACCACTCTCGCGTATCGGTGCGGTGACGCCTATCGAACGGGCGTCTGTCAGCGACAGCTCGACCTGGTTTGCAGAGCGGACGGGTCCGAGGATAGATGCCTTGAGCGTCCCCTTAGGTCCGACAACGGTAAGCTTCTCAGCGCAGGCATACTGCCCGGGCTGGGAAAGGTCCTTTTTCTTTGTAAGTTCATATCCCTTGCCGAAGAGCGCCTCGACAGCCTCTTTTGTAAGGTGGATATGTCTTGCTGAGGTTTCTACAAGAATTTCCTTCATATCAGCAAAAACTCCTTTATGTAAATTTTGTTACTCACTGTTCCGGGACAGAAAATCCCACATGAAAGTATATCATATCCGGAGAAAAAAATCAATGGATAATTCCGAATAATATCGCACAAACTATGTAAAAAAACTGTGAGGTACAGTATATTTTGGAAGATAAAGAGGAAATGCGCACAGAAAGCACGGCAAAGGCGGAGGAAGCCGAGCGCGGCGGAATGGAAATAGACTCCTCTGACGAAGCTTTTTACTGTGTTTCGATAATAGGTCAGGTCGAGGGACATTATGCCCTTGAGGGAGGGACAAAAGCCACAAAGTATGACCACATAATCCCCCAGCTCGTCGCCCTCGAGGAAAGCGACCGCATAGACGGAATAATCATTCTGATAAACACTCTCGGCGGGGATGTCGAGGCGGGGCTCGCGATAGCCGAGGTGATAAGCAGCCTCTCAAAGCCGACGGCTACAATAGTTCTCGGCGGCGGACACTCAATAGGCGTACCTCTTGCTGTCAGCGGTTCCCGCTCATTTATAGTTCCGAGCGCGACAATGACAATACACCCCGTCCGTACGAACGGAATAATGCTCGGCGTTCCGCAGGCTCTTGATTACCTCGAAAAAATGCAGGACAGGATAATCCGCTTCATAGTATCGCACTCAAATGTCCGTGAGGGGTATTTCAGGCGCGCCATGACGCGCACGGACATGCTTGTGAATGACATCGGCTCTATACTCGACGGTGAGGAGGCATGTGCATGCGGGCTGATCGACGAGGTCGGCGGTATAAGTCAGGCGCTCGCCTATCTGCGAACGGAAAGCGCAAAGCGCAAGTCGCGTGGCATAGTCAAACCGGCAACCGCAGAAAAAAATATTTCCCGCTAATACCCGAAAGGGTATTGTCATTCTTTTTGTTATGTGCTACAATATAGGTACAGAATAACACATAGCGGAGGCATGGCATGGGACTGTTTCAAAAGCTGTTCGGCAAAAAGAACAAACAGAATAAAGACACAAGGGATACGACAAAGGCGGATATGACCGCCGCAAAAGTCGAAAAAGAAGCGAAGCCGGAAGCGGCGGCTCCTGTCGTAAACAGCGCCCCTGCGCCGAAGGTTGCAGAACATCAGGTTAAAGACGAGAAACCCGCTGAAAAGCGCGACCCAATCACCGAAAGCGAAAAAGACGGCAAGTCTGGTACGGAACAGAAAAAGAAGCCCGCCAAGAGCGAAGCCGCAACCGAAAAAAAGAAAGCCGGTGTCAATGAAAGCGCACCCATTAAAGCTGCACCTGCGAAAAAATCGCCTTCAAAATCAGTAAAATCGGATTCAGAGGCTGCGAAGAAGGCAACGACAGTGCCCGTTACCGAAAAAAAGGCGGCAAAAGAAACCAAAGCAACTAAAGCGGCAAACACCGACGATACGGTGAACGACATAGAAAGCGACGGCGTGGTCGAGGAGACGGTCAGCATCCCCGGCGGCACCTTTGAAATAAAGAAGGCGAAGGACGGAAGGTATGTATTCAACCTTTACGCCGCAAATCATGTAATAGTAGCGACATCACAGGTGTACTCATCATCAAGCAAGGCAATGACCGGCATAAACAGCGTTATGGCAAATGCCCCCAAAGCCGGAATACAGGACAACACGCTGAAAACCCCGACGGAGCTCCCCTGCCCGAAATGGGAGATTTACCTTGACAACGGCAAGAAATACCGTTTCAGACTTATAGCAACCAACGGTAGCTGTGTCTGCCATTCCCAGGGGTACACCACCAAAGCAAATTGCAAAAACGGCATTGAGAGCATAATAAGGAGCTCGCAGAATGCGACGGTCGACAAGGCTTATCTTAAAAAAGCTGACGAAAAGCAGGCAAAGTAGTTCTTATAACCAAATAAAAAGCGGCGCGCACAGACCTATAAAAATCTGTGCGCGTTTTTTTATGTAAAAACGGTTTAATTCTCGACTTCCTTATGAAGCTCGGCGGAATCGTAAAGAAGCTGAAGAAGTCTTGCTGTTTCTATTACATCGGCGATATTCCCGCGGTTCTTCACTCCGGTATTCACTGACTCTATGAATGCGTCATCCTCGCGGGTATACATATCCGGAATATTTCCGTCCGAGACGGTAGTTTCAAGTGTGGCACCGTCTGTGAACTCAAATGTGCCGCAGTATGTAAGTCTCGCACCCGCCTTGTCGCCGAGGAAATCTATATATTTCTCTTCCTTGTCTATATTCTGCGCCCATGCGCCGTCAAAGCTGATGCTCGCCTTATCTGTGCGGACATATCCGGTTACATAGTCGTCGACATCGTTTGTGCCGCCCTCAAGATTTGCGGTATCGGCAGCCCACATCGACTTACATCTGTAGCTCTTCATATCCTTTGCCATTTCGGAATATGTATCGCAGGTTGCGGTTTTAATCTTTGCGCCGCCGAGAATATAAAGTATGAGGTCAAGAAAATGCACGCCCCAGTCTATAAGAACACCTCCGCCGGACTCTGACTTTGTGGTGAACGAGCCGCCGAGACCGGGAATGGCACGGAACGACCGGAATACGCAATTTACATGATAGATATTGCCAAATTTGCCCTCTTTGCAATACTGTGCGAGCGTCTCAACCGATTTATTGAAGCGATTGCAAACTCCGATATTGAGAATGAGCCCGCGCTTCTCTGCCTCGTCAGCCATCTCCTTTGAAAGCTTATAATTTACGGTAATCGGCTTCTCGCAAAAAACATGTTTCCCTGCTTTCAGCGCGTCCATCGTGATATAATAATGCGCATAATTAGGGGTAAGCACCCACACCGCCTTTACCTCCGGGTCTGCCAGAACCTCATGGTAATCTGTTGTGACATTCTCAACGAAGGAATACTTTTCTTTTACCTTCTCTGCTTTTTCCGGAATAAGGTCGCAGGCGTATTTTACTCTGACCTTATCGGTAAGGTTCGCGAGGGCGGGAAAATGTGCGCCGTTTGCAATTCTTCCGCAACCTATAACAGCTATCGTTGTTTTCATTTTATCTCCTTTTCGCGGAACATCCGCCGGTGATGTGAATACATTGTATCACAAGTTGCGTTTTATATCAAGCCTATTGCAATATTGTGTTATTCTTTGGCAAAATACAAAAGTCGCGGTTCATTTTTCAAGGCATGAGCCGCGGATTTTCTTTATACGTGTTGAATTTCGATTAAATATCAGCTGACGACATTGACAGTTTTACAGAAAATCAAAAAAAGGCCCCGCTATTGCGAAACCCTCTTTGCAAAAATTAATATCAAAATACCAACTACCCACAGAAAACCGAACAAAGGGAGAGGAATGAAACAGCTCAAA
>CALDMI010000209.1 GCA_937914815.1 uncultured Clostridia bacterium | reverse complement strand
AATTCCCCGCGCGGTCTTTGTCTTGAAGAAATTCGCGAATTTTTCTCTTTTCGTCATTGTGACATCTCCTTTTCTGATTGCTGACTGCTAAACCTTATGCACAAGGCTCATAATGTATTCCGCCGTTCACGACATTTTCGCAACCGTTATCCGGTTCGTTCCTATGCCGAAGGTTGAGGAGACCATATTTATGAGCGTGTAGCGCACGGTATCGTCGTCCGCCCCCTCACAGACTATGTTCACCGCCTGCACCTCCGGGGGAGAGACCGACACGACGCTCGACCCCCGGTACTCCGTCCTCGAACCGACTGAGAAGCTGACGAACACCCGACATTTGCCGACGCCGCGGATGTCGGAGCACAGCTCCGAGAGCTCGCTCTCAAGATTTTCCTTGTACTGCGTCAGCTCGTCGCGCGTGTCTGTGCCGTCGCTCCCCCCGCCGCGGAGCCCGAGCCAGAGAAACAGCGCCCCGACGGCGAGCACCAGCACGACCTTGACAATTCCGGTTTTGTTCCTGAAAAAGCCGGCAAAAACTCCGTCAGATCTCAATTTCCACCTCACATTCCCCGCATCCGAGCCCACTCACATACGCGCGTATCCCCCTCGTGTCGGCAAGGGTGGCGCGCCCCCTGAGAATTACGCATATTTTATCCGCGCGCACGCTCCCGGGGTCGTAGCCCGTCACGCTGACGGTTATATTCTCCGGGTCTATCGAAAACTTTCCGGAAACAGCCTCCCGTATACCGAGGCAAAAAGCCTCCTCCGACCTCTCGGAGTAGAGCGTCTCCTCCGGCAACTCCGTCGGAAGAAAGTCCGAAATGTCCGCCTCCGCCGCGCCGCGCACCGCGATACATACGGGGGTTAGCACCGCGCAGAGCGCGAGCGCGGAAATCCCGCGGCGCACGGCGTCGCCCTCCCGCCCCTCGGGTATCAGAAAGGATATGACGGCAAGAACTGCGGCGAGCGCGTATACGGACAGAAAATACTCTCTCATAAGCTCACCCCGCTCTTTAAGAATATTACCGTCTGCCCTACGTAGAGAAGCGCCGAGCAGACATAGACGGATATAAGTGAGTCAAGAGACGCGCGCACGCCGCAAAACATTTTCCGGCAGGTCTCCGGCAGTGCCGGGACGGCAGAGCCAATCCCGAGTGCGGCGCGCCATACGAACAGCCGCACGAGCGGCGGGACGAAGATAAGGACGAGCGCCGCCGTCGAGGCGGAGCCTATCACAGAGCGCAGATATCCGACCCCGGCAGACAGCGTCGAGAGACTGCCGGACAGGGTCGAGCCCACGACCGGAATCCCCGACGCGGCAAGGCGCGAGGCGCGCAGGGCGGCAGAGTCCCCGCCGACGGCAAGGGTAGTCTGCAGCGAGCAGAACGCGAGTATCACCGCGCTCACCCCTCCTATCCCGAATGTGAAAAACGACCGTACAGCCGACGCAGCCTTTGTTATCGGCTCACACTCCGCAATACCGCCGAGCGCCGAGACCGCGATACTCCCGACGGCTATCGGAAGAAGAACACGCGAGAGCACCGCCGTGGTAAATCCCACCGTGAAATACGCCCCGGAGTAGGTGACGGCGGCGGTCTTTGCCGCGCCGGATGAGGCGCAGACACCGGACATCACCGGTATTATCCCGCCGAAAAAGTCACCCCCGCGGCGGAGCGTGTCGGAAATCTCCCCCACCCCTGCGGATATTCCCGGAAGTATCGCAACCGCGCACAGCGCCGCGACAGCCCGCGAGACCGCCGAGGACAGCTCCGGGGAGGATATCCCGCCCGAGACCGCGCCGGAAAGAGCGGCGAGCACCGCCGCGCCGATAATAGTCATGAACACCCCTGCCCCCGCGCTCTCGCGCACCGACTCGCAGATAAGCGTGAATATCCGCCCGGGTGACAGGGCGTCCGAGGCGGAGGCGGCGTCTGTGCTCCCGTCCGGGAAAAGAATGGAGCGCATCTCCTCCCCGAGAACCGAAAGAAAATCCTCGCCGTATTCGTCAAGCCGGCTGTCCCCCGTGGCGACAATCGACGGCGCCGACCTTATCGCGCCGCCCTGTACCACCGCGCCGCCCCTCTCTGTCGTCGTGCTACCACTGTCTGTCGTGCCGTCCAGAACTGCTGCACTCTCCGCTGCCCCGTCGCCGTCCCTCTCCCCTGCCGCAAAGGACGGCAGGACAAGGAGGATAGGCAAGAGAAGCCCCGCGAAAACCGCGGACAAACGCAAAAGCCACCGCCGCCGTGAGCGGCGCACACCTGCAGAGCGGAGCTCAAAAAATCCCCCGCGGCGCGAAGCGCGCCCCCCGCCCGTCATCCTATCATCTCCGCGCCGTAGCGGAGGAGAGAGAGCACAGCCGGGAGCACCGCCGCGAGTATCTCCGCGCGCCCGGCGAGGGAGGCGACGCGGGAGAGGCTGTCCGCCCCGAGCTCACGGCAGACCGAAACGGTCACGGAGGTGAGATATCCTATCCCGAGCACCTTCAGAACCGCCTTTACCGTGTCGTCCGGGACCCCGAGCGCCGCCGCCTCATCATATATCGAGGAGAGCAGCGGCAGGCGCGAGACGAGGGCGCGGGCGACGACGCAGAGCGCGACCGCAAAGAATAGCGGAGCCCCTCGCCAGCCGAACTCCCGGAGAAAATATCCGCAGACCGCGAGCGCGAGCGCGCCCAAAATAAATTTACCGTCCATTATATTCCGAACACTCCCCGAACGCTCTCAAACAGCGTGCCTATCTCACCGACGAGCATTATAAGCACAATGACGATACCGGTTATCGAGACGAGCGTCGCCTGCTCTTCCCTGCCCGCCTTGTTGAGTATCTGACAGGCGACCGTCACAATCATTCCTATCCCGGCGACCTTCATGAGAGTGGAAACATCCATTTTTATATATCCTCACATTCATAAAAGAAGTATGACCGCGGCGACGGCGGCAGAGGCGCACAGCGTCCGCACAAGGCGGTTGTACCTTGGCACATCCCGCCGGCACCTCGCGGCGGCGCGCCCCATCTCCCCGCAGTAATAATCGACGAGCTTCAGCTCATCCTCCCGGTACCCGTGCCCGAAGGAGGATGTAAAGGCGGAGAGGAGCTTTCGCTCCGTGTCCGTCACCGAGAGCCGCCCCTCGCATGCCGAGTACGCCCCCGAGAGGTCACAGCTCTCACGCAGGGCGGGCAGAAATCCCACCCGCTCAAGCGCCGGGTCGCGAAAATCCCGGCACCACTCGGACACCGGGCGCAAATGACAGTTTATCTCACCGCGCATAAATGTAAGGAGCGAAAGAAAGCCCTCCGTCTCCCCCATTCTCCGCTTCTGATACGCCGAGAACTCGCGCGAGAAGATAAGAGCCGCCAGCGCTACGGCTGCTATCCCGGCTATACGGTACATGTAATCCCCTCCCCGCGCGTATGCGCGCCGTGCAGCTCCCTTGCCGCGAGCACAGCCTCATCAGCCCCCGAGAGAGTGCACCGGAAGCCGTCACGCAGGCGAAATATCCCGGCGAAGAGCGAAAACGCCCCACAGCGGAGAAAGCGCATTATCCCCGGCTTTGTCACCGCCTCGCAGAGGGTCGAGGCATGTATCGACGCGATGAGCGGAACACCGCAGCGCACCGCGCCGAATATCCCCCGCGCCTCTGCCTCGCCTCCTATCTCGTCAACCATTATCACCTCCGCGGACATCGTTCGCGTCGCTATCCCTATCCCGAGCTCCCGCGTGTAGCCCGAGAGAATATCAACCGTCGCCGAGGAGTAATCAGCCGCCGAGAATTCGCACCTCTCGTCAACGACGACCACCCGGCGCGGGCGCGCACCTCCGCCGATGAGTCCCGCGAGCGAGCGGAGCGCCGTAGTCTTTCCGCACCCCGGCGGAGAATAGATAAGGAGCCCGGGCGTACCCCTCTCCTCCCACGCGCGGAAAATCTCACCCGCCGTGTCGGACACCCCGTGCGGTATTCTGAAAACGAGCGAGGTTATCTCCGAGACGCCGACAATCTCGCCGCCCTCGTATCTCGCCCGCCCGCAGACGCCGACGCGGATCCCGCACTCGAGCGTCACATAGCCGTCGCATATGCTGTCGCGGAACGCGTAGAGCGAGCCGCCGGTCATCCGCCGGAGTATCTCCTCCGTCTCCTCGCGCGAAATCTGCGAGGAGAGTATTATGTTCTCCCCCGACAGAACGAGCGAGCACCTGCCCGGAGAGCGGAGCCGCACCTCCGAGAGCCCGTCCGGAAAATCCCTGCGCGAGAGCCCGATGCGCTCTATCTCGCACCTCATCTGCCGCGGGAGCATGTCTGTGACAACCCTGTACCCCTCCGTAAGACCGCCCCCTTTCAGCCATTCGACAAATTCCGACCATAAATTACAGAGAATACCAATTTGTTTTCAATTTGTTCATAACTTTTTTCGGGTTTGGTGTTGACAAAAACCGTATTGAGTGGTAATATGTGTATGGAAGGCAGAAAATGTCAGGCTTTCCCGAAAAAAGAAAAATCACAAATTTATTACTTGAAAGAAAAAAAGGAGAAAAAACAATGAAATCAACAGGCATAGTAAGAAACGTGGATGAACTCGGAAGAATAGTAATACCGAAGGAAATCCGTACCAACATGAGCATCACGAATAACGACGCTGTGGAGATATTCGTCGACGGCGAGAAGATAATCCTGACGAAGTATCAGCCGACCTGCATGTTCTGTGACGCTGTCGAGGACATTACATATTTCAAGGGTAAGAAGATCTGCAGAAAGTGCCTTGAGGAGCTCCGTACAAAGGACATCTGATAAAATCCTTCGTGATAGTCCCCCATTCCCCCGCCCGCGAACGGCAAATGCCCTGCCGTCCGCGGGATTTTTGTTTCCCCCGACCCCTTGATTTTTCATAGCGTATGTGATAAAATACCTGTGTGAATATCGGACGGGCTCCCTTTGTTTTGATTATATGCCCGTCCGGAAAAAATATTAATACCCGAAAGGACATTTTTATGAAAGTAGTTACATTCGGTGAGATCATGCTCCGCCTCGCTCCGGAGGGATACCTCCGCTTTACACAGGCGGATAAGTTCGGCGTCGTCTACGGCGGCGGCGAGGCTAATGTCTCGGTTTCTCTTGCAAATTACGGGGTTACTCCGCGTTTGTCACGAAGCTCCCGAAGCATGAGATCGGACAGTCTGCGGTAAATGCGCTCCGCAGATACGGCGTCGATACCTCCATGATAGTGAGAGGCGGCGACAGAATAGGCATTTACTTCAACGAGAAGGGCGCGTCACAGCGTCCGTCGAAGGTCATCTATGACAGAGCCTACTCCGCAATAGCAATGGCTTCTCCCGAGGATTTCGACTGGGATAAGATATTCGACGGCGCCGACTGGTTCCATTTCACCGGTATCACCCCCGCCCTCAATCCGACCGTCGCCGGAATATGCCTTGATGCCTGCCGCGCGGCAAAGGCGCACGGCGTCAAGATCTCCTGCGACCTGAACTTCAGAAAGAAGCTCTGGACAAGAGAGCAGGCAAGAGAGACGATGACAAAGCTCTGCGAGTTCGTTGACGTCTGCATATCCAACGAGGAGGACGCGCACGACGTGTTCGGCATCGACGCGGAGAATACCGACATCGCCGGAGGAAAGCTCAACCACGAGGGCTATAAGTCTGTTGCCCGTCAGCTCGCGGAGAAGTTCGGCTTTGAGAAGGTCGCAATAACCCTCCGCTCCTCCATAAGCGCGAATGACAACGACTGGGCTGCTCTCCTCTATGACGGTAAGGAGTACTGCTTCTCGAAGTCCTATCATATGCATATAGTCGACAGAGTCGGCGGCGGAGACAGCTTCGGCGGCGGACTTATATACGCCTGCCTGAACGGATATTCCACGCAGGACGCGGTCGAGTTCGCGGTTGCGGCATCCTGCCTGAAGCACTCTATCGAGGGCGACTTCAATATGGTCTCGGTTGACGAGGTCAAGGCGCTCGCGGGGGGCAACGGAACCGGAAGAATACAGCGGTAAAAATCTGCCTCGCCCGAGGGCTTTGCATATCCGGTAAGACCGAAAAAATCCACTCTCAAAAACAATATAAAAAAGGTCTGTCGCAGGGACGTCAACGCGCCCGCGACAGACCTTTTCTTTTTTTGTTTTTGTAGCTGTATCATTGTAATGATAGCTTTTTGCCATTTCCCGTTGACAAGTGTATCATTGTAATGATATAATAATATCACGGAGGTGATACAAATGATTATCTATCACGGCTCAAAGGATATTATAGAGGTGCCCGAGTTCGGCAAAGGAAACCGGAGGAACGATTACGGTCTGGGCTTTTACTGCACCGGGAATATCGAGCTCGCAAAAGAGTGGGCATGCCCGGACAATGAGACAAACGGCTATGCCAACAAGTATGAAATAGACCCCGGCGAGTATAAGGTTCTCGACCTCAGAGATGATAAATATTCTATTCTGAACTGGATCGCGCTGCTCCTGAAATTCAGAACATTCGATACTAACACTCCTCTGTCGGTTCAGGCAAAGGAATATATCCTCGAAAACTTTTATATTGATGTCGAAGAGTATGATATAATCATAGGCTATCGCGCGGACGACTCGTATTTCAGCTTTGCAAAAGACTTTATAAATAACGGAATAACCGTAGAGCAGCTCGGGGAGGCAATGCGCCTCGGTGAGCTCGGCATTCAGATAGTCCTGAAATCAGAGAGAGCCTTTGCAGGTGTTAAATATCTCGGGTATGAAGCGGCAGAATGTAAGGAATACTATACAAAACGCGTCAGTCGCGATAAAAAAGCGCGGGAGGCATATCTCGGCGGAAACCGACACAATCCCGGTGCTGACGGTATTTTTGTAATGGATATTATAAGAGGTAGAATAAAAAATGGCGATAAGAGCATATGACGAAAGCTATGCGGGCACAGTCGCCGACAACATCGGGACCATGTTTGAATACGCGGCGGGCTCCGGGCTCGACCCGGTTCTGTACTGGGGCATGTTTTCCGCCTCCGATGTCGCGCGGCAGATAGAAAGAGGCAATCCGCGCTATCTCGTCGGATATTCCGCGGCGGAGCTTCTGAATCTCGTTATAAACGCGAGCATGGAACGCACTGCCCCACTGTCACCGGAATCGTTCTTTGACCGTCCGGTTTACTACTGGGCGGGCTGGGCGCTCGCGCGGTATCAGAACTACAAAGGTACATCATTTCAGAATATAAACAGACTTCTTCCGATTGAGCGCGTGCTGTCTATGTATGATACATTGCACGAGGCGGATATTACAAAATTCTTTGCAGTAGCAGATGAATATATCGCCGCCCACAGAGGGGAGACAAATCTGAAAAGAATACGCACTGCGGCGGGTCTCTCGCAAAGTCAGCTCGCCGAAAAGGCGGATGTTGCCGTCCGCAATATTCAGATGTATGAACAGCGGCGCAACGATATAAACAAGGCGCAGGCGGATATCCTCGCAAGGCTCGCAAAAACCCTCGGCTGTAATATCGAGGACCTTTTTGAGGAGTGAAGCGGAGCAAAATTTAGTCAAGTACGATTTGGTCATTTACGATTAGGCAAATCGTACTTGACTAAATAAAAAACTCCCTCCCGGAGGTAGGCTTATACAGAAAAAAATCCCTCGGATTTCTCCGGGGGATTTTTTTCTGTGCTTGGGGATTTTCATGTCCTTACCGAAATGCACCCGCCGCCCGCGCACGGGCGGCTTTGGAGTCTTACATTCGGGCAGACGTGCCGTCTGACTTTTCCTTACCAGTTGAGCGGGTCAAAGTCGGGATCGGCAAATCCCTTTGCATAATTTCCAACCGATGTGGAAATTATGTCGCTCTCGGTGAGGTTGATTACCTCAGCCTCGGGCGCTGTATATTTTTCTTTCATGACTTCTTTCATACTCTTTCCTCCTGTCATGAATGTGACGATTTGTAAGCTGCAGCCGATGCACCGTAGTAGTAGAGTGCCTTTGCAAGCTCGTTCTCCGCTGCCTTCGTCTCGCAGTAGTTATTTACCGAGTAGACGAGAGTTGCAACAACTTCACCGTTAAAGGTTACCTCTATGGTATATGCGGTGTCGAACTCATTTGCGTATATGCCCTCGGTCGCGAGCATTACATATGTGGGTCCGTCGGTATCAAGCTCACCGATCTTTACAAGATCCTGTGCCGTACCGTCGCCCTTTCTGTAGGTGTAGGTATGATTTCCGATGGTGTTCTCGTACAAGCCACTGTCAACAAGGATTATTATCCTGTTCATACTGTCGTGATAGAGCGTCGCGCCGGATATATACTTCTTTTCGTCGTTCTCAGTGTGAGACTTCTCTACGGTTGCCTTGATTTCGCCGGTGCTCTGCACAAGTCCGAGATTGCCAAGCTTTTTAACAAGAGCGGCAGAATCCATATCGCACTTGTTCTTTGCCGCAACGCTGTACCAGAGAAGGTCTGCCACAAGCTGCTTTGCATTTGCGTCCACCTTAAGGACCGCCTCACAGTACTCAAGGAAGCTGTAATTTACGGTCTGAATAGCCTCGTCGTCGCTGTTGATAAGCTCTATCTTGAGGTCCGCGTCAAGGAACTGCGGAGGAAGGTCAAGGATGTATGCGTAGTATTCCACGCCGCCCTTCTCGTAATCAACGCCCTCGTAGATAACCTCTTCGCCGTTAAGAGTAATTCTAATGCGGAACTTGAGGTCGCCGTACCTGTTCGTGAGAATGTAGAACTTGACGCTCTCTCCGAGGACGCCCTCGGTAGCCTTGATTACAATAAGCTGCTCAACGCCGTATGTGCCGTCGTCGTTCTCCACCGGGACGAAGCCATTAACGCACCATTCGTCCTTTATCTCAATGCTGAAAACACCGCCGGAGATACGAGGTTTTGCACCGGCAGCCGCGGCAGCAGTCGTGATCCTCACATTTGTGATATTGAGAGTACCGCCGGTGATCCTGAGAGCAGGAGCGATATTGCCTGTTATATCTATAACGATCTCACCGTTAAATTCAGCGTCTCCGCCTATTACCGTCTCGCCGACAGACTCGCCCTCTTTCCAAGAATCAGTCCAGAGCTGACCGGTGATCTTACCGCCGGTTATAGTTGCCTTGAACCAGTTCTGTATAGCGGAGTGATCGGAAGAAATCTCACCGCCGGTAACCACAAGGATACCGTTAGCGTCATTCTTAATAGCGAGGAAGTTCTTCTGAGTCATTGTGCCGCCCTTTATGTAAAGGTAAGACATGTCATCAGAACCGCCGTTGCGGATAAGCGACGAACCCACCATAGATCCGCTCGGGTTTGCCTTCTTATAACCGGAGTTATTGTAGATGATACCGCTCTCAATCGTGAGAGTGCCACCGAAGTTGTCGATTACATAATACGAGATCTCACCCTCAATTCCGGAGTCGTCACGCATTACGCGTCCGCCACCCACACTGTCCTTTATGGTGAGCGTGCCGTAGTTGGTTATCGTCGCAACAGCGGTTCCTGTTCCGCCGTTGAGGGTCTTGCCGTTAAGATCAAGCGTGATGCTCTTATTTATCGTGATATTTTCGTTTGTATAGTTGAGAAGCGTCACGACATCGCCGTCATTTGCCGCAGCGACAGCCTCGGCAAGGGTGCCGTAATACTTCACTCCGTCGTTACCGGTTACGGAGGCAACGCGAATGTCAACCCAGCTCTTGTTCTCGTCGTCATACTCCTTGAGAGCATAGGTTCCCTCGCTCTCGGTGCTCACGCAGAGGCGCTTATCACCGCTTACAGAGCCGTCGTCAAAGGTGTGTATCTCGCCGACCGCAGATGTTGCGTCAACAAATATCTTCGGAGCAAGAGTGTTTGCGGTGGTATAAGCGTTTATAGCAATGCTGCTTACCTTTGTATTTACAAGCTTAAGCGGATTAGTTGCATTGACATTTGACCAGATAGCGGAGATGTACTTATCGCTTCCGGTAGTCTCGTTGGTTACCTCACAGTCGGTCATAACCGCGCCGTGTGTACCGTAGAGGTTGATACCGATGTACCATTTACCGTTTATCTTCACATTTTCAAATGTGGTGGAGGTTCCGCCGCAAAGGAAGATTGCAAAACGCGCGGTTCCGGTCATCGTGAGGTTCCTGATTGTTATTCCGGTGCACCACTTGCTCTGCGAAGCATTGCCGAAGTAGAGTGCACTGCCACCCGCGCTGAGCGGGTCGGTCGTTGTCGCGCAAATAATGGTGTGACCGTTTCCGTCGAGAGTCAGACCGTCAAGAGCTGTCAGAATATTGACCTGCTCTGTAAGTGTTATATCGGAAAGGAGCGTTACAACAGCGCCTTTCTTTGCAAAGTCAAATGCGCCCTGAAGATCCGAGAAGAGATATGTAACTCCGTCTATCTCAACAGAAACAAGTGCGTCATGAGTTACCTCGGAGTTTGCGAGATACTTTCCATTTGCAAGAGTACAATCATGAGAAGAATCGCCGTAGTGATTGTAGAGATCGGAATATGCCGAGTAATAGTAATCGCCATTCGGTATGTATCTTCCCTTTATAACTGTGCCGTTTCCTGCACAGGTGCCGACGCTGCCGTCACATGTAACGGTAGTATCGAGTTCTGTAACTTCGCCGAAGCCCTGTGAATTTTCGTCGATAATTACATTGATGTTTTTAAGATAACTTCCGACAAACTCGCACTTGCCCATTGCAAGACCGAGAAAGCCCGCGCCATTGTAACCAACATGAATGGTGGAGTCCTCAACAGAGCAGCCATTGAATGTCGTGGTGGCTTTTCCGTCCTCTGCCATACCCACCATGCCGCCGACCTTACCGAAGGCGTATACAGTAGAATTTATTACATGGACATTCTCGAATGTCGAGCTGCCGTAGGAATAGCCGGTAACTATACCGACAACATTGCTGTAAATACCGGTAACATCTGCTTTCTCAAATGTAACATTCTTTATGGTAGCACTGATTACGAGTTTGAAGAAGCCAAAGCCATACTCTTTATATGCGCCGTTGACATCCAAGCCGATTATTTTGTGTCCGTCGCCGTCGAACGTTCCCTGGAATGACTTCGCTACGGAAACACCGACAGGAGCCCATGTATCGGTAAGCGTTATATCAGCCGCAAGTGTTACCGTCTTGCCCTTGAATGTATTTCCCTTTTCGTTTACCTGCTTAGCAAACCAAATGAGACCATCTTCACCGGAAATTGTTACATTTCCGTTCGCGTCCTCAACATAAGAAGCCGGAGCCGAAACTCTGCCGTATTCATACAGTTTTGTAGCCTCGTCAAGAGTTGTTCCAAAGCCGTCCTCGCAATAAGCCGAGAGGTCGTTTGCAAAGCTACCGCCACAAACATTGAGTGTAACCTTTCCGTTTTCCGTAACGGTGGAAACCGTGTGCTTGAATGTACCATTGTTTATTGTAACGGTAAGTGCGGTACCGTTTGCCCAGTAGTACATGCCGTATCTTGCGCTGCTACTCTCAAATGTACCGCCGTTTATCGTAGTGGTAGATCCGCCGAGCGCACGGACAGCGCCATATACCGCCGTAAATGTGCCGTTTTCGATAACGAGCGTTCCGCTGTTCGTGATAGCGTCAGCGTAGTTCCCGGTTGCAACTATCTTTCCGTTACCGGTAACAGTAAGTGTCGCGTCTGCCGCAACCGATATTCCGTTTGCACTGCTCGTCAGCGTCTTGCCGTTCATATCAAGAATAATGCTCTTGCCGGAAACTGTCACAACCGCGGTAACCTCTGCGTCGTGAATAAGCGTAACGGTATCTCCGTCATTCGCCGCGGCTATTGCGTCTTCAAGAGACTCGTAAACCGTGCCGTTAACCGAAGCAACTTTAAGCGTAGGCACAAGCTCTTCAACACTCGTATTTGTTGTTCCGGTAGCCTCAGTAGCTACTGTGTTAGCCTTAGAGGTATCTACCGCTGTACC
>CALDMI010000208.1 GCA_937914815.1 uncultured Clostridia bacterium | reverse complement strand
CAAGATGCAGTCCGCGGCGCATATGCTGAAGACTACGGACAAGAGCGTGCTCGAGGTCGCGGGGGCGTTCGGTTATAACAACGGCTCGAAGTTCGCCAAGGCGTTCCGCGATGTCTGCGGCGTCTCGCCGAATGAATACCGCCAGTCGGCGGACAAATAAGTGTGCCCGAACGGAGTCGAAAAACAGACGCCGTTGTGATATAATATAAAAAAGAGTGATGCCGCAAGGCATTTACTTTTTAGACTGCGGTTAGCAACCGCTAACCAAAAGGAGCTGAATTATGAGCGTAGTGATAGTCGGCGGCAACGAGTGTATGGTCAGACGGTATGAGGATCTTTGCCGTGAATATTCGTGCAAGGCGAAGGTGTTCGCAAAGCCGGACAGGGGAATGCAGAATTTCGGCAACCCCGATCTTCTTGTGCTGTTTACCGGGACGATGTCCCACAAGATGCTGTCGATAGCCATGGGGCAGGCGAAAAAGAAGAATATCCCCGTGGCGCACAGCGCGACAAGCTCGGTCTCCGCGCTGAAAAATATACTCGATATCCACGCGAAAGGGGAGAGATAAAATGTCCGAAGATCTTGTGATATCCCAGTGCTCGCCGACCATGGCGGGGCTCAAAACCGGCAATCTTTTCACCTGCCCGATGGAGGATAAAAAGACGCTCAACGAGAGCATTCGCCGCATGAACATGAAGCTCGTCCCGCGCGGGGTGCGTCTGCTCCCGGTAAAATATCTCGAAAAGCGCGTGCTGATATATATGTATCGCCCCGACAGGCTCAGAGCCGATCTGAAAGACGCGCAGGCGCTCTCCATTCTCTCCGAAAAGGCTTATCCTATCGACAACGCGGACAAATGCGTCGCCGAGCTCGTCAGAAGAGTCAATTCTCAGGAGACCTTCCCGCATGAGATCGGGCTGTTTCTCGGCTATCCGTCCGAGGATGTCAACGGCTTCATAAAGTACGGCGCGGACAAGGCGAAATGCGTCGGCACATGGAGAGTCTACGGCGACGAGGAGGCGGCGAAGAAGAAATTCGCGCTCTATAAAAAGTGCACGAGAGTGTATAAGGACGCTTACCGCAGGCATAATTCGTTTGAAAGGCTCGTCGTAAACGGCGCGCGCTGACAATAAATAAAAATTCTGAAAGGCAGGTAAATTATTATGAGCAAAATAGCTGTTGTATATTGGAGCGGAACAGGCAACACGGAGTCCATGGCGGATGCCGTTGCGCAGGGCGCAAAAGACAAGGGCGCAGAGGTGAAGCTCTTCACCCCCGATTCGTTCAACGCCTCCATGGTCGATGAGTTCGACGCCATAGCTTTCGGCTGCCCCGCAATGGGCGCAGAGGTGCTTGAGGAAAGCGAGTTCGAGCCGATGTTCTCCGACTGCGAGAGCAAGCTCGGCGGCAAGAAAATCGCCCTCTTCGG
>CALDMI010000207.1 GCA_937914815.1 uncultured Clostridia bacterium | reverse complement strand
TCGCTGCAAACTTCCGACTTTTCAGCGATCTCGCGCTCTTTGCCTCCGCCGTAAGTACTCCGCGTTCTTCTGTGAAAATCGTTATTAGCCTGTCCGATTCGTGAATATCGACGTTGCGTATTACAAGCCCGCGGACCTCAACTATATCACTCATCGTCTCTGTAACCGAAGTTTCCTATTACAAAGTCGCTGTCGCGCCAGTTTTCTTTTACCCTGACATAAAGATCGAGAAAAACTCTCGTATCAAGAAGTCTCTCTATATCCTCTCGCGCGTACGAACCTATTGTCTTTATCTGTGCGCCGCCCTTGCCGATTATTATTCCCTTGTGTGACTGGCGCTCGCATATTATCTCCGCGCGTATGGACACGAGTCCAGGCTTCTCACGCCACTCCTCGATAGAAACGGCAGTGCCGTGCGGTATCTCCTCATCAAGGACGCGGAGCAGCTTCTCGCGTATTATCTCCGCAACCATCTGTCGCTCCGGCTGATCGGTCACGATGTCGTCTGGGAAATGCCACGGTCCCTCCTCAAGATACCGCTCACATTCGGCTATGACTGTATCGACGCCTTTTCCGTGCTTCGCACTCACAGGTATAACCGCGTCAAAATCAAAGACATCACTGTATGCCTTTATGGTTTTCGCTATATTTGCGGGAGTAACCGTGTCAATTTTGTTTATAACGAGTATCGCGTGCATTTTGTCGCTTTTCAGACGGCTTATAATTTCTGTCTCGATATCTCCGACCTCCTCGCGCGCTTCTGTCACAAGTATAGCATCGCTGACCCCGGAAAGCGTGCCGGAAACGGTCTTTACCATGTAGTTTCCGAGTCTTGTTCTCGGCTTGTGAAGCCCGGGAGTATCAAGAAAGACGAACTGATTTTCACCGACGGTATGTATTCCGGTGATCCGGTTTCTTGTGGTCTGCGGCTTTTTTGAGACTATCGCTACCTTTTCACCAAGTATTGAATTGAGTAATGTTGATTTGCCTACATTCGGTCTGCCGACGATGGCTATAAAGGCTGTTTTTGTCATCTGTAAATCCTCACGGTCATATTTTTTCCATTATCTCACGCTGACGGCGGCACTGCTCCTCGTCGTCCTCCTCCGACCTCTCGTGATCATATCCGAGGAGGTGAAGTGTCGAGTGCACCGTCAGGAACATCACCTCACGAATGTACGGGTTTCCTATTTCCTCTGCCTGTACCTTCGCACGGTCAAGATTTATTACTATATCCCCGAGTGTTGCAACAACGGAACATTCCCCGTCGGTAAGCTCGTCCGGCGTATAGAGCGGGAAGGACAGCACATCCGTCTCCCTGTCTATACCACGATATTTTTTGTTTAGAGCGCGGATATACTCTCCGTCGCAGAGGGTTACAGAAACCTCCGCATCATACGGAAAGCCCTCTGCACGAAGTGTCTCGGTTATTGCGCGACGGATCGAAAGCTTGAAGTTATAGTTGATCTCCGGGAATTTTTTCGTTGCCGAAAAATCTATCATTAATTTTTTCATTTTCTGTTTCCTCCGGCTCCGCCGCGTCTTCCGTCGGCAGAGTTCTTTTTATCATTTTGTTCGCGCACCTCGCGCTCATACTTATCATACGCATTGATTATGCGACGGACAAGCGGGTGACGCACAACGTCCCTGTCCGTAAATTCATATACTCCCACGCCCTCAACACCGTCAAGCACGCGACAGGCTATCGCAAGTCCGCTCTTCTGCCCGTACGGCAGGTCCGTCTGTGACATGTCGCCTGTCACAACAGCCTTTGAATTGAAGCCCAGACGGGTAAGAAACATCTTCATCTGCTCAGGCGTTGTATTCTGCGCTTCATCAAGAATTATGAAGGAATCATCGAGTGTGCGTCCGCGCATATATGCAAGCGGGGCGATTTCGATGCTCCCGCGCTCAAGATGCCTCTGATAATTCTCCGCGCCGAGCATTTCAAAAAGCGCGTCGTAAAGCGGGCGGAGATACGGGTCTATCTTGCTCTGCAGATCTCCGGGCAGAAACCCGAGCCGTTCGCCGGCTTCGACCGCCGGACGGGTAAGAATTATCCGCGTTATACTCTTCGCACGGAGAGCCTCGACAGCCATCGCCACAGCAAGGAAGGTCTTTCCTGTTCCCGCGGGTCCGGTTCCTATCGTGAGCGTATTGTCCCTTATGCACTTGACATATTTCAACTGTCCCTTTGTTTTCGCCTTTATGGGCTTACCGCGGTTTGTCACCGAGATCACGTCGTCTGAATAGACCTCCGCACTATCCTCCTCACCGTCATTGACAAGGCTGATGACATACTCCACGCTCTGCGCGCTTATTGTGTCGCCGTCTCCGGTCATCCGCTTAAGATATTCAAGGACACGCGCAGCGGAATTTACGGCTCCGGCTTCTCCGGTTATGACAATTGCGTCTCCCGTACCCGGGTCATTGTTTCTGTTGGATATACGAACACCGAATGCGCGCTCTATCATACCCGCATGTGAATCAAATGTACCGAACAACGCCGAGGTCTCCTCGTTGGATTTTGTCAACACCGTCTTCTCCGCCATAAACGCTCCTCCATGTATTATCTTTTAATCAACCGGTATAAGCATCTGTTTCTATCCTGACTATCTGTCCTATTTCCCGTACCGAAACAACGCGTGTCGTCATAACATAGTTGTCACCGTCGAAATACCCTGACGATGTCATTGACACGATATCTGCACCTGAAAGCGCGGATACACAGAGCTCTGACATTCGTTCCCGCGCCTCTGCGATCATCAGAATGTCGCTCCTCGTCCTCTCTGTTTCCGTGTAGCTTATTTCATACCCATACTTTACGGAAAACGGAAGCTTATGCCCTCCGAAAAGACTAAAATCTTTCACAGAATATATTATATCACAACCCGTACCCGGATTTCCACCCCTTTTGAAAATATTGATAGGAAAACCGAAAAGTTCTGCCTGTATAAGTGCCGTTCTCTCAGCTGAAAATACTTTTTCGGTATAAGAGCGTGGCACACTCACCGTCAGTACCTCCTCAACACGCCCGCGCACCTTGCCGTCTGCAGATGTTATGACTGTTCCGCCTATTCCGGCAACAGTGCCGGATATGAGCAGGTCTCCCGCGGTTACCGTTTCACCGGGCTTTACGGCGGCGGCGCCGCTTATGATATCTATTTCGTCAATTATCGCATCACAGCCCGCAACAATGTTACAGGGAAAACGCTCCGGCGGTTTATCTACATGTGCCTTCTTTGCCAACTCAACATAGGCGACACCGCCGCGGCGATTTATGTTCACCCATGCTATATCATCAGATGTCACAAGTAAAGTATTTTCAACTTTCTCCGTATCAAGAGAAAACCATAGCGCCCCGCATTTAAGACCGGCGGCGGAAAGCAGTTCCGTAACATCCGCTGCCCCCTCGTCGCCATCCCATGTTATTCTCACATCCCAGACGGCAAGAGATGTCATAACCATCAGAAACGCTGAGATAATTACTCCGGCAAAAAATCCATATCTCTTACGATTATTTTTGAAAAAGCCCAATAATCCACGGCAGTCGCTGATTGTATAGCTCACTTTGCCGTCGAGCATTTCGGAAATCTTGTCAACCTCCGACTCCTTTATGTCAAAGCTGCCATCCGTACGGAAGCTCACCGGTATGTCCGCTTTAAGAAAAATATCGGCACATTCCGAGAGTCCGTCAGTCACGCTGACCGTCCTGTAGCCGAATATCAGGTAATCAAGTCTTTGCATAAAAATCAAACCTCACCGCATACACTCTGCCACGTATCTCAACTTTCCCGAGTTCAAAAACCGAAAGCTGAAGCCCCTCGCCCGAAATCTCAATGTTACCGGAGGGTGTCATGAGTGTAACGCCAATATCAGACAGCCCGCATATTCCGCTGACACCTCCGAACACGAGCGAGAGCCCTTCCCTGCATCCCGACAGTTCCGCGGCAAAATTCTTTGTCCGCGGGGTAGCCGCATTTTTTCTGTATTCTTTCCCGTTCATATTCTTGCGGGTATTCCGCGGAGCAATTCCGGTGTCGCTTCCGTTTGCGCCATTTACGGTCATAGTAATTCCTCCATCCTCATAGCTTTTAGTAAAGTCTATGATATGCGGAGGAAAAAATGACATCCGACACATCTTCGCACCGGGAGAAAGTCAGAATATCCGGCGCGCTGCGTTCCGCCATTCTGAGTTTTATAACGCTCTCTGCCCTTACATTATCCGTTCTCGCTGCCGACAGGATTTCAGAGGGAGTGCGTCTCGGCATACTGCTGTGCGGGAGCGCGATAATACCGGCTGTTTTTCCGTTTATGATAATCTCGGACGCAGTTGTTTCCTG
>CALDMI010000206.1 GCA_937914815.1 uncultured Clostridia bacterium | reverse complement strand
CCGTATCTTTATTCATGAATATCAAGAAGCCGGAGAATCCTTTTGAACGTGTCCTGCCCGTCAAGGCAGGTGTCCCGGAGCCATCCTTTCTCCTGATTCCAGTTGGCGAGCCCTCGATAGTAGAAAGCCTTTTTGGAATCCTCAATAATAAAAGGAATTATATTGAACCGCAGACATTCTTTCAGGGCGATAAGTCTGCCGACTCTGCCATTCCCGTCCTGAAACGGGTGAATATATTCAAAATCGGCATGGAGCTCAATAATATCGTCGATTGTTATATTGCTTTTGGAATTGAAGCCAGTAACGAGTTTATCCATCGCTTTGGGGACCTCGCCCGGCTTGCAGGTTTCTTTTCCTCCGACGGTATTTGCCCGCCTTTTATAATCTCCGACGGCAAACCATTCAAGAGAGGAATCTCTGGTCCCTTGCTTCAACAGCAAATGAATATGCTTTATAATCTCTTCGCTCAAGGGCTCTGTCGCCTTGTCGATTACATAATCAATAGCGCGGAAGTGATTGCTTGTTTCGATAATATCGTCAACGGGAATACCGTCTCCGGCATCAATCGTCCTTGTTTCAAAAATCAATCTCGTCTGATCTTCGGTAAGTCTTGACCCCTCAATGCGGTTGGAATTATAGGTCATTCTGACCTGTAATTCATGATAGAGCCCGCCGGAAATCTTCGCGTGCTTTTCCTCGCGCAGGATTTGTAAAATGTTATCGTAAGAATACATGCCCGCCTCCTGATTTCTTTACTTATTATACCACAATCAAGGCAAAAAGTAAAGATTTCAAAGATAGAAAAGCCAAAAAGTAAAGATTTTATATCACCGCGGCACTAACTTGCAATTTTGTTCACTGCTACTGCACAAAATTGCAGGAAGTCGAAAAATCTTTCAGTAGCAGTGAACAAAATCCTTGACTACGGCAAAACTATGCAGTATAATATTATCGGAGGTAATGAAAATGATCCGAAGAGAACACTATATCGCTGAGGTACGCCCGTTTTACGAGTCCGACCTCATAAAAATAATCACCGGAATACGCAGGTGCGGAAAGTCGGTCATTATGGAACAGATAATCGGCGAGATAAGAGAAAAGACCGATAATATCATTTATCTTAATTTCGAGGATAAAAAGGTTTCCGCGAATATAACCGACGCGGACGCGCTCATTTCCTATGTTGAGGAAAACAAAAAGGACGGAAAATGTTATCTGTTCTTTGACGAGATACAGACGCTCGACGGCTGGCAGGACGCCTGTAAAACTCTCCGCCTCTATGATTATTCTCTCTTTATCACCGGCTCAAATTCAAAGCTCCTGTCCGGGGAATTTACAAAAGAACTGTCCGGAAGATACGTCTCGTTCCGGGTAAGACCGTTCGTTTATAAGGAGATTGTAGACTATTGCCGCGAGCTCGGGAAAGAGGCGTCTGTCACAGATTATCTTGTGTGGGGCGGCTTTCCGAAAAGATTTGAATTTGATACCCCGGAGGCGCAGAGCAGATATCTGAACGACCTTGACGATACGATAGTTATAAATGACCTGCTCGGGCGGTATAAAATACGGAACAGGAAGATGTTCCAGAGCTTCGTAAATTTCATTCTCCGGAGTAACAGCCGCATTTTCTCCGCAACCTCAATCCACGACTATATAAAACAGGAGTACACCTCCTGCTCGGTAAATACGATTGTAAAATATCTCGGCTACCTTGAGGAGGCGTACATCATAGAGCCGGTCAGACAGTATTCCCCGAAAACAAAAAAAGAGCTCTCATATCGCCCGAAAATATATGACGCCGACGTATCATTCAATTCTATCCGCTGTCTGAACAACCGTTTTGATATTACTCACAACCTTGAAAACATAGTTTATAACGAGCTTGTCTACATGGGATATGAGGTATATGTCTATAACAACAACGGAAGAGAAATAGACTTCCTCGCGGTAAAGGGCGCGAAGCAATATTATGTGCAGGTGGCATATAGCATAGCCGAAGATAAGGCATATCAGAGGGAGTTCAGCGCTTTCCGCAATATAGATAATCTCTCGCAGAAAATCATTATCACAAACGACGATATCGACTATTCGACGAGCACCGTAAAGCATATAAAGCTGAAAGACTTTCTTATGATGGAGACCCTGTAAACCCCATGTAATTTATATGTAAAGGGGGATTAAAATCCCAAAAAATCCCTGTATAAAAAATGAACGCTTTGTGAATGTTGCACTATCGCATTGATTAAAATTTTGTCTGCTTTTTTGTTTTTGCGTATTGATTTGTCAGGTAAAGTATGTTAGTATATTTATAGAATATTTTTGTGCATATATTATTTAATAGGTAAACAGGTAATTTCTCCCCCGGGCGCGCCCGGGGGGAGACCAGGCGACATACAGAAAAGGTAAAAAGTATTTTTTATATTTCTCTGGGTGCCGCCGTTTTTTGTTGAGTCCCCAAAAATCAAAATATAAAATACGTGAAAAAGGAGAAAAAACAATGACAATGAAGAAGAGAATAACATCCTTCGCGCTTGTTCTTCTCATGGTTCTCTCGAGCCTCGCAGTGCTCCTCCCTGTAACAGGAGTCAAGGCAGCGGCAGCGGACGAGAGTGCTACAACACCCACAACGAAAACATACAAGAAGGTAACAACTGCACCCACCGATTGGTCGGGTACTTACATCATCGTGTATGAAAATGGAGCAGAAGGATATGCCTTCAATGGTGTGGACGCCGTTAATGGTTATACCACGGTGACAATTGCTGACGGAGAGGTGACCGCAAAAGACACTACCGAAACGCTCGTGGAGTTTGTAATTGCCAAAATGGAAACAAACGAAAGTGAGTATTCAATACGAGTCAAAGGTGGCACTAATGATGGCAAATACATCGGGCGCTCCGCATCTAAAAATGGATTCGAAATAGATGACAAGGCTCTTAGTCATAAAATTACGTTTTCCAATAAAACAGCTACAATAAAGTCAAGTGGCGGACCTACATTACAGTTCTATAAAGTAAAAAATCAGATGAGATTCCGCTACTATGCAAGCGTTCAGCAGGATATTGCTCTCTACAAATACACCCCCGCGGCAGTTGAGCATGACAAGCACACATACGACATGGACAAATGGTCTCATAACACTACACAGCACTATAATAAGTGCACTTATGATAACTGCAACGAGGGAATCAATTTCGCAGACCACACTATGGATTGGGTTAGCGACGATCCAAATGAGCATACTGGCGAGTGCACCGTATGTGGTTATACAGTAAAAGCCGCACATGAATACAAAAACGATTTCACGCAGATTAAGGAAGACGGCACGAATGTATTTGTTTGCGTCTGTGGCGCGACAAAAGAAATGACTCCTGCGGAAATCGTTGACGCACTTTACGCTCTTAAGTCTCGTGAGTCACTCGACGGTGAATACAGACTTACAGGTGTTGTCACAGATACAACAACTAATAGTAAAGGAATAACCACAATAACAATGACCGTAGACGGTCGAACAGTAGCGTGCTATAACATAACCGGAGACGAGGTAAGCTCGGTAGAAGTCGGAAATATTATAACCGTTACCGGAACTCTTACAAATTACAGTGGCACATATGAGTTTAATTCCGGTTGCGTCCTTAATTCCCGTACATCGCTCGGCGAGCATACGCATGTACCCGCAAGAGACGAAAACGGCAATATAATCTACGAAATCGGTGACGACAGTCACACAATGACCTGCACCGACGAGAATTGCCCGCTTGCAAGTCTTGGTGGTAAGTATTCCGCTGAACACACCTACGGCGATTGGAAATCTGCCGGAAGCAACGGTCACACACATTCCTGCACTGAGTGCGGCAAAACGGTCACAGATGACCATGATTGGGTGACCGACACCGAGGCTACCGATGTTCCGGACGGAAAACTCGCGCAGAAGTGTAGCGTATGTGGAGAAAAGCGGACGATTAATGAACCCAAAGAGGTAACTATAGACTTTTCGGCTAAAGGGTACAGCAATCAGCAAGATATGTCCGGCAACCTTACCTTTGACAAGTTTTTGCTTACATTTGACAAGGGATCTAACAGCAATGCGCCGAAATATTACACAGACGGAAATGCTATAAGAATGTACGGTGGTAACACGCTGACTATAACCGGTCTTGACAAGGGCGTAATAATAACAAAAATAACCATTACTTTCTCTTCTAAAAGTGATGACGGAAACGAAATAAAAGTAGATAGCGGTAATTTTAATGCAGGCACATGGACAGGTAGCGCAACCGAAGTCGTATTCACGATCGATGGCACAAAAGGACACAGAAAAATAGCATCGCTTGCAATAGAGTATGAAGAGGTTCCTGTATTTGACAACGCCACCCTCGACATCGACAAGAACATAGATGTAAACTTCTATGTATCTGTACCGAACGGTTACGACGCGGCAACGCTTGCAATGCTCTTCAACTTCAAGGGCGAGGATACCACTGTTACAGGCGAGCTTGTAAACGGTCTGTATCGCTTCACCCTCAAGGATGTTGCGCCGCACCTCATGAACGAGAAGATTACGGCAACGCTCAAGAACGGCGACACCGTGATTGCAACACTTGAGTATTCGATAAATACCTATCTTGACGATCAAAAGAAAGACACAACGCTTAGCGACAACACGAAGGCTCTTATCGAAAGCATAGCGGCATACGGTAATACTGCAGCGGATTACGACAATAAAAAGAATGATGACACAGCATTTGACGGAACAGTAACCGCAGATCCCGCGGATATGACGGAGCGCAAGCCCACGATAGACAACACGCTCGAGGGCTTCAGATTCAAGGGCGCAGCTGTCCGTATGGAGAACAACATAAGAATACGCGTTTCATTCGAGAATACGAGCGGCGCGGAGCTTAAGTTCTTCGTAAAGGTCGGCGACGGTGAAGAGACCGAAGCTATCCTTTCAAATGGTTATGTATATACCGACCTCATAGCACCGAGTGCTTATGACACGGAGTATACAATCATAGCCAAGAACGCTGACGGCGAGACCGTCGGAACGGTTTCTCTCTCGGTCAATACCTATGTTTACATGGTTCTGAAGGCTTTCCCGGCTAACGGCGCGCTTACAAACGCCGAGGCGGCTATGAGAGAGCTCGCAATAGCTATCTACAATTACGGCAAGGCTGCAAAGACTGCCGTCGGAGCATAATCCAAGAGGAGGATCAAAATGAACAATCAGAAAATCAAGTATTCAGCCCCCGAGGCAAGCGTTATATCCTTCTCCGACGAGGATATATTGACGACCTCGCTTGGCAAAAACGGTTCCGACACCACGGAGATAGACCTTACCAACTACGGAGCAAACTAACCCAAAAGCAACGCAAAATTTTAAGGGAGAGGCTCGCGCCTCTCCCTTTTCCTATTCTTTTTTATCAAGCTTTCTATGTCACGCCCCATACATCAGCACACATCGCAAGCGTGACACAATCAGGGACATTTCGGGGACATTTCAGGGACATTTCAGGGACATTTTCGCTTGACATTTGTCCCTGATCTTGTGACGAAGAACCTATTTTCGACTATAAGGAGTGGGACGGAGCAAGCCGTATTTCACTGTATCAAAGGTGCCCGCCCCAGAAACCACACATTTTTTTGCATTATTCCGCACTTTTCACCCCTTGAGCCAATCTGCGATATCGATTATTGTGACGCCCTCGTAATCATATTTTTCATGGCGCGTCCTCGCGATTATCATTTTCGGGTAGGCGTCCTTTATCCGGAGCAGGGGCGTGACCTCTCTTTCAAATGTTCTGCCGTCGGAGATATTGTCTGAAACCTGAATGTATATTTTTTCATTTCGCTTTATTGCCACAAAATCTATCTCTTTTTTGTAGAGCACGCCGACATAGACCTCATACCCGCGGCGTAGAAGCTCAATCGCGACTATGTTTTCCATCACCCTGCCGTAGTCGAGGTTCTTTGTGCCGAGCTTTGCATAGCGGAAGGAATGGTCGCTCAGATAGTATTTATCATTTGACAGAAGATATTTTTTTCCCTGAATATCATATCTCCGTATTCTGTAAAATGCAAATGCGTTGCACAGGTACTGAAGGTAACTGCTCACCGTCTTATGATTTATTTTATCGTCTCCCGCGGCAAGGGTGTCGGAGATATTCCGCGTTGACGTAAGGTTTGAGACATTGTCCATGAGAAAATCCGCTATCCTGTCCATCAGCGCCGGGTTTCTGATTTTATATTTCTGCCTTATGTCGCGGACGATGAGAGTGTCGAAAACATCTTTGATGTAGTCATACTTCGCCTCGATATCGCGATAAAGATATGAGCCAGCCATGCCGCCCTCTTTAATGTAACCGTCAAACGCGTCATAAACGTTTCCGTATTCAAAATATTCAAGGTATTCTTTGAAAGAAAACGGATAAACCTTTATTTCAAAGGTCCTGCCGGTAAAGAGGGTCGCAAGGTCGGAGCTTAAGAGAAAGGCGTTTGATCCGGTCAGATAGATGTCATATTTCTCCTGTGCGTGGAGGTTATTTATCGTGAGCTCAAACTTCGGGCAGAGCTGTACCTCGTCTATGAGGACGAAGTTTTCCTTTCCCTCCGAATATGCCTCTTCTATATAAGCGTTGAGGGCGTGATAATCCTTGAGAGCCTCGTATTTTTCAAGGTTGAAATTTATATGCACGATGTTTGCGCCCGGTATATTGGCGACAACGTATGACTTAAAAGCTTCGAGGAGCTTTGACTTTCCGCTGCGGCGTACGCCGGTTATTACCTTTATATCCGGTGTGCCGATTACATTTTTGAGTTTTTCAAGATAAAGGTCGCGTTCGATAAGCTTCATTTTTTGCACCTCGCTTGCAGAATTATGTCGGGTACGCTTCTTTTGCCCTTATTATACCACTCTATTTCCCAAAAATCAATATTTTTCCGATTTGGGAAATAGAATTTTCAGAGGGGAACGAAAAGAGACGCGCAGAGCGAGGCATATCACTACACATTGCAAACCGTATTTCACCGTGTCGAAGGTGCCATACTCCCAAAACCACGCAATTTTTTTGCAGTATTTCGCACTTTCATCTTGACAATATTAATTATAAGTAATATAATGATAACAGACACCCGGGGAAGGAAGTGAAACTGTTGGAGCTTGTAAAGGTCGAGGGGTTTGAACACATTTATCAGATTGACCGATTTGAAAAAGAGTTTACAGACATCGCAGACGGCGATATAAGATATAAAAAGTGGCTGATACGGAGTCTCGAAATGCTTGAGTCAATGGGCATGGCGGCACTGAAACTCGAGAATTTTGAAATGGTCTCAAAGGACGATCCAAAGATCTACTCAATAAGATATCCCCATTCAAAGTTAAACCCGCGGGTGTTATACATATATGTCGACCGGGACGGCGCCTGTCTGCTCACCGCCTTCAAGGAAAGCAGCAAAAACCGCTCAAGCGACTATGAACATGCGATTAACAGGGCGCGCGGAAGGTTAAAATATGTACTGGATTAAAAAGTACGCCGACGAACTGAGGAGAGAATGATATGAAAAAGGCAACAAAATCAAGTAACTGGCTGATAAAAGACATTTCGGAAACAGAACTGAAAACCGAGAAGGCACTCGCAAAAATATCTGCCGAACTCCAGATGAAAAGGCTCGAGATGAAGATGGATCAGAAGCAGTTTGCGGAATACATGGGCGTCTCGCAAGGAATGGTTTCACGGTGGGAGAGCGGTGAATACAATTTCACTATTGCCACCCTCGTCGGAATATGCGAAAAGACCGGGCTGTCATTTGACCCGGGTATAATGCCAAAGGAAGCCGCACCGGCTGATACCTCCCGGGGATTTGTAGAGGTCGTCGCGGTAAACATTGGTGGTATCAAAAACTTTGACAATTGGGTAATCAATGATAAATTCAAGGAAGGATATGTCGCATAATGGATTTTGACAAGATAACAGCCGATATTGATTTCATCTCATCGTATATACATAATATCGAAGTGAACGCAAAAGTGCCGGACCTCCCGGACGATGCGCAAAAGGGCTTCGGAATGGATATAAAGTGCACCTCCCCCACCGTCATTGACGGTTGTAAATACGGAAATCTTCTCATGCAGGTTGAGGTTCATGTCCTCCGCAGCGATGATGACAGAGATACTTTCAAAATAGTTCTCGAGGGGGCGTTCAAGTCGTCGGCAGACATTCCGGACGAGAAATTTATGGAAATGCTCAACATCAACGGCGGAGCGCTGCTGCTCTCCATAGCGCGGGCGAAACTCGAAACAATATCCGCCCTTACCTACGCCCACGGGAAGATAATAATCCCTATGATAAACATGGTGCAATATTTCGAGGAACGGAAGAAAGAAAATTAAAGGGAAAATGGAGAGACTCGTGCCTCTCCATTTTTCTATGCCGTTTTATCCGTTTTTTTGGGTTCCGTTATTTCAGAAATCGGCTGTTTTTTGAAATAAGCCTGCCTTTTTCCGCACTCTTATTTCAATAATTACTCATTTTCTGAAATAAGAAGGCAAAAATCAAGCCCGTTATTTCAACGGGCTTTTTCTCACATATTAAGCTTTTCCGGCTTTAAGAGGAAGTCAAAGATGTTCATGAACAATATGCCGTCATCACTGTAATATGTCGGCGACATATCGCCGGTGATCACGATTTTTCTGAAAGAATCGTCTATTTTCGTAAACGGTCTTATCTCCTGAGTTCTCTTCTCCTCACTCGGAATGGAATATGCCGACTGTATATAATAGCGCTTAGAGCCGAGATTACATACAAAATCAACCTCAAGTTGTTTTCTGACATCTCCCTCTCTTGCCGTGACAACTCCGACATCCACGGAAAAGCCACGCAGCCTGAGCTCGTTATAAATCACATTTTCCATCGAGTGCGGCTGTTCGAACTGTCTGAAATTTATTCTCGCATTACGGAGCCCGAGGTCGGAAAAATAATATTTTAGCGGCGTGGCAATATACGCCTTTTCTTTTT
>CALDMI010000205.1 GCA_937914815.1 uncultured Clostridia bacterium | reverse complement strand
TTCTCATGTTGACCGGAGGGCGTGTATCAATATTCCGCGGAAAATCACGCGGAGACGCTACGGCAACAGCGGAATGCGGATAACGCACCGCGGGCATCTGCCACTTCGTCCGGAGGGCAACTTCCCGTCCCCCCGACACTGAAAACGCGCGGTATCCTACTCTGTTTTCGACGGATATATTCTATCACGGAAATATAAAAAAAGCAATACCCCGGGAGATTTTTATGAAAATCCCCCGCCGGTGTACCCGGCGGGGGGAGGGGGCGGCAGATCTGCCGATGCCTTTCGGTCAGTGCTCGAACTGTGAGTTATAGAGGTTCGCGTAAAATCCGCCCTTCTCAAGGAGCTCGCGGTGCGTGCCCTTTTCGATAACGTTGCCCTTGTTCATGACAAGGATTACGTCAGCGTTCTTTATGGTTGAAAGTCTGTGTGCGACTATAAACGAGGTCTTGCCCTGCATGAGCCTGTCGAATGCCTGCTGTATCATTATCTCGGTGCGCGTGTCTATCGAGGAGGTTGCCTCATCGAGGATAAGCATCGGCGGGTGAGTGAGCATTATCCGCGCTATACAGAGCAGCTGCTTCTGCCCCTGCGAGATGTTGCCCCCGTCGTCGCCGAGGACGGTGTCATATCCGTTTTCGAGCTTCATAATGAAGTCGTGTATTCTTGCCGCCTTTGCCGCCGCGATAACCTCCTCGTCGGTGGCGTCCGGTCTTCCGTAGGCGATATTCTCGCGCACCGTCCCGCGGCGGAGCCATGTGTCCTGGAGCACCATGCCGTAGTTTTTGCGAAGTGACGCGCGCGTCACGCCCGCGATGTCCTGTCCGTCAATTTTTATTCTGCCGCTGTTGACATCGTAAAAGCGCATGAGCAGGTTTATGAGCGTCGTCTTGCCGCACCCCGTGGGTCCGACTATCGCAATCCGCTCGCCGCTCTTAGCTTCAAGGGAGAACCCTTCGATAAGCGGTCTTTCCTTTACATAGGAGAAGTAAACATTCTCTATCGAGATGTTGCCCTCCGCGCCGGAGAGCTCCGGGAGATGCGCGTCTGACGGCTGGTCGGGAGCCTCGAGCAGGTCGAACACGCGCGCCGCAGCGGCGGTCGCTGTCTGCAGCTCGGTGACAACTCCGGTTATCTCGTTGAACGGCTTTGTGTACTGTGTCGCATAGGAGAGACAGCAGGACAGCCCGCCGACGGTGAGCGCGCCCTCCGCCCCGTGACCGCGTATGACAAGAAACGCGCCTATCATGCAGACGACGACATAGACCACATTGTTTACAAATCTTGTGCAGGGGTTTACCATAGCCGAGTAGAACGCGGCATTCTGTCCCCATGTCCTGAGTTCGGAGTTTATCTTTCCGAACCGCTCCTCTGCGCGCTTCTCATAGCCGAACAGCTTTACAACCCTCTGCCCGGTCAGCATCTCGGTCACAAAGCCGGAGAGCACCCCGCGGTACTTCGCCTGCATGGCGAACATGTTGTGACAGCCCTTCGCTATGAAGTATGCGACGAAGAGCGACAGGGGGGTGAGGAGCACGACGACGACGGCAATCAGCCAGTTGTAGGTCAGCATGAATGCGAGAGTGCCGACTATCGTCACAATTCCGGAGAAAAACTGGGAGAATCCCTGTATAAGTCCGTCGGAGATCTGGTCTATATCACTGCCGACGCGGGACATGAGGTCTCCACGGGAGGAAGAGTCAATATAAGAGAGGGGGAGATTGTTGAGCTTCCTGAAAGCGTAACGCCTGAGGTCGCGTATCGTCCGGAAGGACGCAAAGTTTATAAGGAGCGTCGAGAGGTACTGGAATATCATTACCGTGACGACGAGAGCGCCGAGTATGGCGGCGTTTTTGAGGATTACCTCAAAATCCACATTGCCCTCGCCGATAATATAGTCTACCGTGTTTCCTATGATGACCGGGGCGGCGAGCGTCGCGGCTATCTGAATAAGGGAGCAGAGAAGTGCAAGCAGCACGGCGGGGAGGTACGGGCGGGCATAGCGGAGGAGCATGCCGATAGCTCCGGCTCCGCGCTTTTCTTTTTTGATTTTCATTTCGCCGTTTTTCATTTCGTCTCATCCCCCCTGTTCTGAGAGTCGCAGATCTCGCGGTATATATCACAGCTTTCCGTGAGTTCCTCGTGAGTGCCGAGCCCGGCGACCCGCCCGCCGTCGAGCACCATTATCATGTCACAGTAGCGGAGGCTCGTCGCCCTCTGCGACACCGTGACGGTCGTCAGTGAGGAGTCGCGCCTAAGGTCTGCGAGTGCGTGGCGGAGCTTCGCGTCGGTCGCAAAGTCGAGAGCGCTCGACGAGTCGTCAAGTATCAGAATTTTCGGTGAGGATACGACGGCGCGCGCAATGGTGAGGCGCTGGCGCTGTCCGCCGGAGAGATTCTTTCCCTCCTGCTCTATATAAGTATCAAGTCCAAGGTCGGATCTGTCGACGAACTCCCGCGCCTGCGAGATGTCGAGCGCGCGGTAGATTTCCTCGTCCGTCGCGTCCGGCTTCCCCCATTTCATATTGTCGCGTATCGTCCCCTCAAAGAGGAGCGCCTTCTGCGGCGCGACGCCGAAAATCTCCGCAAGGTCCGCACCCGTGTATTCTTTTACATTGTGCCCGAATATGCGCACCTCGCCCTCTGTCGCATCATAGAGCCGCGTCATGAGGCTTACCGCGGTGCTCTTTCCGCTGCCCGTTCCGCCGAGGATACCGAGCGATTCCCCGCGCCGGAGCGTCAGGTTTATATCAGAAATCGACGGGGCAGGTGAGCCGGAGTAGGTGAATGTGAGGTCGCGAAGCTCGATTGCCGGGGCGTCGAGGTCGGGTGTGGCGCCCGCGCCCTCTTCCATCGATGTCTTTGTGTCGAACACCTCGTTTATTCTCGCCGCAGAGGCAGACGCCTTCGTGAAGGTGACAAGGAGGTTTGCAAAGACTATCATGGCGTTGAGT
>CALDMI010000204.1 GCA_937914815.1 uncultured Clostridia bacterium | reverse complement strand
GAGAGGTCCGAGACGAACATGTCCGCGGTGAGCGTCATGGGCTCGCCGTCCTCGGTAGCCGAGAAGAAATCGAGGGGAGAGAAGGACGCAACCTGTGCCTGCTTTATCGAGACCGAGGGGGATGAGAGCTTTATTTCGTATACGGCGGCGCGCACGGTTACTATCGCGATAGCCTGCTTTCCACCGTATGTACAGGTGATATAGTAGTTCCCGGGCTCACACTTTACATCGGAGGAGTCAATCCAGTCCGCAAGGACGGTCACCGCCTCTCCGTCGGAGGTGACGGTGAAGAGGCGGGTGAAATCATACCCGGAGAGCTCTGTGTCGCGGATGACCGTCCCGGTCACCGCGGTTATCTTTATATCCTTTTCGGGATCCGGTGTGGTGCCGCCGTCCGGGGGGGACGGCGGGGTATCCGTCTTACAGGCGAAGAGCGCCGAAAGACAGAAGAGGCACACCGCAATAATGAGAAGTAAGTGGCGGTTTTTCATGGCTCACTTCCCCGCTCAGGCGTTTGTGTTCTTCTTGAGCGTCCAGTCTCCGGTCTTATAGAAGTAGATCCAGAAGTATCTTGTTCCGTTGTTCTGTATGACTATCTCGATATTGCCCTTTATGAAGGTGAGATAGCGGTCGGAGCGCCCGGTTTCGCCGCCCGTGGTATCAGAGTTTGCGACCGAGAGGGTGAATCCGCATTTCTCCATAGCAACCTTCAGCTGATTTGCTATCTCGTCGTAGTTGGTTATGCGCATGTTCTCGTCATACTTTGTGGAGGTGGCGGTTATGTTCATGTAGCTGTGGTTTATCGCGTCGCCCTTTTCGTCGGGATTGACGTTCTTCCAGTCGTAGAACGGACCGTTGATGTTATCGCCGAATATGTCCATGAACACGGAGGCAGCGGGAACGTTCGTCCACTCGTCACCGTATACATTCTCGAGCACCTTGTCGGCTGTCGTCTCCCAGAAGGAGTGGTCGTAGTTGCCCTCGGTGTGGTCACCGGCGCAGCCGTACTTCGAGCAGTCGGTTGTGTAGAGATAATAGTATCTGCTGACGGCGTACTGGTTCCACTCGCTTCTGATTACTCTCGGAACATAGTTCGTGAAAGCGTTCTCGTCAATGGTGGTCGTGCCTATGTTCTTATAGGTCGTCGTGCAATAGCCGACGTAAATGCCGTCGGATATGGAGTAGGGGAATGTGGTGGAGACCACGTTTCCATTGTCATCGACGACTATCTGGAAGGGGACGGTGCTCGACGCCTCGGCAGACGTGACGTTGTAGGTAGCGACCTGCTTTGCCACCTCGCGCACTATTGCGGAGTCGCGGAGGGTGAAGGTATAGAGCTTCACGCCGCTCTTATTTGTGCGCATGCCTGTGAACTCAAAGATGTTCGCGGACATATCGAACCCGGGGAGGGTGTCTGCTACGCTGCCGGAGACATTCTTCGTGCCGACAAAGCCGTCGACGGAGGCATCATACTTGAATTCGTCGTATGTACCGTTTGAATTCTGCTTTACGCCGGTGTACTCGGTGCGGTAGTCCTTGCCGTCAAGGGAGGAGGTGTACTTTATCGTCTTGGCTCTTACTATCGCGTCCGCAGTGATAAAGCCGACCTCGCCTGTCGTTCCGGCGGAGGAGAGATTGTTTCTGTACGGGAAGCCGGTGGAAGCCTGTGCATTGAGACGGGCGCGGAGCGCGGTGCCGGAGAGGGAGCTCAGCTCATAGTCGCTCGAGTCGCCGGAGGCGGCATAGGTCTGCGTATCCTCGGTCATGTAGGAGTAGTTTCTCGCTGCCTGCATCTTTGCGAGCGCAACATTGAGCTTCTCTGCATAATCGGGAGCATCGTACTGCTTGGGCTCGTCAACCACGGTGGTTCCGATATCCGAGAAGGTTACCTCAAAGGTGGTGTAGCTCATTGCGTCGGGGTCCTTGACGTTTCCGGCGCTGTCGGTCTCGCCGCCGTAGAGGAGAACCTCGGTCTGCGCGGAGAGCTTGGTTATCTTTCCGTCCTCGACCTTGAGATAGAGGGTGTTCAGCGTGTCGGAGAGCATGGGAGTGAGACAGAATGAGAGATAGGTCATGAGATAGAGGTCTGCCTCGTCATTCACATCAAGGGTGTACTTATAGATGTCGTTCTCTATATCGTAGGTGAAGCGGTTGACATTCAGGTAGGAGAGGTGGTTCCAGAGGTGCTGTGTCTCCCAGAGGGTCGGTACGCTCATGTAGTCCTTTACCACCGAGGAGGACACCTTGTTGTGGCGGTCGATATAGAGCTTTGTCAGCGCGTGACCGAACTCGCCGTTCATGTTGGTGTAGCCGTCGTCGCCGCGGCGGTAGTTGTCGGTTATCGTGGTCTCGCTGCCCGAGACGCCCCACGTGCCGACCCATGCGCCGTCGGACATCTTTACAAGTATGTCGTAGACGTTCTCTGAGTTGTTGAAGCTGTTGTTGTAGTCGACGTAGATATCGGTGAGCGTTCCGGTGACGGTTATGTTCTCACTGCCTATCTCGGCTATCATATCCGAGGTCAGGTCTCCGACCCGCCCCTCGACGCGCGGAGCCACGACTATGAGCGTTCTGCTCGCTGTGACCGTCGGGTCTGCGACGGAGGTCGCCGTGACCTTTACGAAGGAGTCCTTTTTCGGCGCCGCGACAATCGAGATGACGCCGCCGTCGGATATTTTTACCATGTCGGTGTCGCTTATGGTCCATGTGACCGCCTTGTTGTCGGTTCCCTCGACGGTCGCCGTGGCGGTTACCGTTTCGTCTCCGGAGATACGCGTCGCGGAGAGCTCGACGGTCATTGTGACCGCGGTAGGTGTCGGCTTGTTATTGTCGTCGTCATCCGGTCCCGGAGGGGTTACATCGTCCTTACACGACACGGCGGCGAGGAGCAGCATTGCTATGAGAAGCAGCAGCGCCACAAGCCTTGTGGATTTTCTTGTTTTCATTTTTTTCACCCTTTCATAAGAGATTTTTTAGCTTATTTATTCCGGAGAGGGCGCCGGAGTCCGGCGCGGTCTCCTATTTTGCCCATACGTATATGGTTAGGTCAAGACTTGAATCGACAGGCGCTATCACGAGTCCGTCCTTTTCATATTCGTCGTTTGAGTTTCTTACAAATCCGAGGCTGACGAGATACTCTCTGACTGCACTCAAGGAGGAATCTATCGTGTAGTTTCTGTCGAGCGGGACATCGTAGTAGAAGACTATCGTACTGTGCGTCCGCTTATCGGTTGGCGAGGTGTGATATGTCGTCATGCCGAAGCCGTAGGTGTCGCCGAGGACGTTTCCGAAGAAGGGGAGCTTTTCACAGATGTCGTCGTCGGAGAAGAAGGCTTTGAGCGCCGAGGGCGCCTCCTCCTCGTGGTCGTCCTCTGTCGAGCCGGTCTGCCCGGAGACTATGACGGTGAGATCATCCCACGAGGTCGGCACCTCTCTTGCGACATAGCCGTCAAAGGAGACGGTGTCCGGGACGGTAGCCGTGTCAAAGTCGCCGTAGGTTATCGACACGGTGCCGTAGATGCTGCCGAGATAGAAGTAAAATCCCGCCTCGGTGATATATCCCGTCGCCTTGTCGACGGTAACGTACGGGGTGAAGCTCCTTGTCACCGTCTGCCCGTTTTCGCGGTAGGTGATGTTTCCGCGCTGTGCGAATATACCGTAGAGGGCTATGTCGTTTCCGACCCCGTAGTAGAACTCGGAGGCGACGCCGGACATCGGCTCGTCAACATAGTAGGTTATCTCGCCGGAGCTTTCGTTCTCCGGGTCGCTGTCGTAATAGGAGGTGAATATCTCCGCCGCAAATCTGAAGCCCGGGCGGGCAGAGGAGAAGTCGTCGGCATACGAGCGGGAGGCTCCCGGGAGACCGGTGTCCTCATTTACGAAATAGGCGTTGTAGAGGTTATCGCGCACCTTGTGGTAGCCGTAGGGGTGGCCATTT
>CALDMI010000203.1 GCA_937914815.1 uncultured Clostridia bacterium | reverse complement strand
TTCGGTAGCGGCGGCGCCGCACATACTCTGGTCTGTGCTCTTCATTGTCCTGCCGCTCCTTATAGTCGTCTACTACGCTTTCACGGACGACTCCGGGGCGTTCTCGTTTGAGAACATCCTCGGGCTCGGAGATTATATTCCGATTTTTGAGCTCTCTGTCGAGCTCGCGGTCATTGCGACATTCGTCTGTCTGCTTGTCGGCTATCCCCTCGCCTACATAATGGCGAAGTCCAAGCCCTCGACGCAGAAATTCCTCATCATGCTGCTTATGCTCCCGATGTGGACAAACCTCCTGATACGCACCTACTCTATAATGGCGATACTCGACGACGGAGGCTTCCTAAACCACATTCTCGGAGCCGAGCTCCATATCATCGGCACAAAGGGCGCGGTGATATTCGGAATGGTTTATGACTTTCTCCCCTACATGGTGCTCCCCATTTACACCTGCATATCCAAGATAGACCCGCACATGTGGGAGGCGGCGGCAGACCTCGGGTGCAGCCCGGCTATGGTAATCCCGAAGGTCATATTCCCGCTCTCGCTCTCCGGGGTTATCTCCGGGGTCACTATGGTTCTCGTCCCCTCGATAAGCACATTCTACATCTCCCAGAAGCTCGGCGGCGGAACATTTGAACTGATAGGCGACACGATAGAGCGTCAGTTTGTATCCAGCGCGCGGAACACCGGCGCGGCAATCTCGCTCGTCATGATGATTCTTATACTCATATCCCTCTCTGTCATGAACAGATTTTCCGACTCTGACGACGGAGGTATAATAGTATGAAGATATTCAGAAGATTTTACCTTATCCTCATATTCGGAATACTCTACATTCCGATACTCACACTCATATTCTTCTCATTCAATGCGGAGAACAGCACGGCTGTATTCACGGGCTTCAGCCTCCGGTGGTATAAAGAACTGTTCTCGTCTCCGGACACGTTCGTTGCTCTGCGCAACACGCTGATACTCGCGCTCTCGTCCTCCGTCCTCGCGACGGTTATCGGGACCGCGGCGGCGGCGGGAATCTACCGTATGCGCTCAAGGTTCATGAAGCGGGCGGTCACATCGGTGACAAACATACCGATGATGAACCCTGATATTGTCACCGGTATGTCGATGATGCTCTTTTTCGTCGCTGTTGCGGGACTCCTGAACATTGAGTACGACAGCATAGGCTTTCCCGCCATGCTGATAGCGCACACTACCTTCTCGCTCCCCTATGTTATACTCTCGGTGCTCCCGCGCGTAAACTCGCTCGGCAACTCTCTGACCGAGGCGGCGATGGACCTCGGGTGCACGCCTCTGCAGTCCTTCTTCCGCGTGGAGCTCCCGAACATAATGCCCGGGGTACTCACCGGAATGATAATGGCGTTTACACTCTCGCTTGACGATTTCGTTATTTCCTACTTTGTCGGCTCCTCGAATTTCCAGACGCTCCCGCTCCTTATCTACTCGATGACGAAGAAGAAGGTCACGCCGGATATGTACGCGCTCTCTACGCTTATAATAACCGTCATATTCCTGCTTCTCGTTGTCTATAATATCCGTTCCGGAAAGGCGGAGAGAAGAAAGGCGGTAAAGGCAAAATGAAAAAAATCATCTCTCTTTTGCTGCTTATAATGGTTGCCGTCTCTCCGATAGCGCTCATTTCCTGCGCGGACGACGGCGAGGACTTCACCGGAGAGCTCACGCTCAACGTCTACAACTGGGGCGAATACATCTCCGACGGCTCGCTCGGCTCTTATGACACGAATGCCGAATTTGAAGCCTACTACTACGCAAAAACCGGGCGGCGCGTCCGCGTCAACTACACGACCTATGCGACAAACGAGGACATGTATGCGAAGATTTCGAGCGGCGCCGGTTCATACGACGTAATAATCCCCTCCGACTACATGATACAGAAAATGATAGCCGAGGATCTCCTCCTGCCTCTGAATTTCGACCTCATACCGAACTTCGAGAACATCGAGGAGGATTACAGAAACCGCTACTACGACCCCGAGAACGCCTACTCCGTTCCCTACACCTACGGGATGGTCGGAATTATCTACAATACCACGATGGTTGACCCGGAGGATGTCGCGGACGAGAGCTGGTCTCTCCTCTGGAATGAGAAGTACCGCGGAAAGATACTCCAGTTCAACAACCCGCGCGACGGCTTCGGCACTGCGATGTACTATAAGCACCTCGATGTCAACTCAAAGGACCCCGCCGTCTGGGAGGAGGCGCAGAGAATACTCTCCGAGCAGAAGCACCTTATTCAGGCTTATGTTTCGGACGAGATATTCAACAAGATGCAGTCCGGCTCTGCCGCGATAGGCACATACTATGCGGGCGACTATCTCACGATGGTTGAGCAGAACGACGCGCTCGCATTCTACTATCCTAAAGAGGGTACGAATGTATTTATCGACGCTATGTGCATACCGAAGTGCGCAAAGAATGTCGAGCTCGCGAATGAGTATATAAACTTCATGCTCTCCGAGGAGCCGGCGGTGGCAAACGCGCTGTACATCGGCTACGCCTCGCCGAACAAGGCTGTAAAGGCGAGCTCCGACTACTATGACCCCTCCCGTTTCGATGACGAGGACTACGAGGGCTGGGGCGAGGAGGAGTATGCGATACTCTACGGTCAGTCTGCCGCGGATATTGAAGAGCAGTGCGGCTTTGACCCGTTCTTCCATTCGTTTGACGACGAGACACAGGAACTTGTAAACTCCCTTTGGGAGGGGCTCAAAACCGAGAGCTCAATTGAGCCGTGGGTCAGGGTCACCGCCATTGTGATTGTCGTCGGCGTTATCGGATATGCCTCATATATTATCTATATAAGAAAGGCTCGCTCCTGCGAGTACAGACTCCGCGACCGCGAGATAGCAAAGCGGCGCAAGGAAGCCGCAAAGAACGCCGGGAACAAATAACTTCCCCGAGAGCCTTTATTGACCGCAAAACAAAATAAGTTGCCCGCACCCGCGGAAAATGATACACGGGTGCGGGCTTTTTGTTGCATTTTCGCGGTGGGAGCAAGCCCCCGTCCTACATGGTCGCGCGTTTTTTTGAGCTATGCGATAATGCGCGATTTTTCGGATTTCTTTATTTTTTCGTTTTTTCCCGGGACAAGCGCGCCCGCCGTTTCGTTATTATAAGTGAACCGGGAAAACCGGAAATCAAAGACAAAGGAGAAAAAGAAAAGATGAAGAAGGCATTTTGCGCATTTCTTTTTGCGGTAGTACTGCTTTCCGCGGTGTCGTGCGCTGACACCGGGCGGGCGCGCACCACTATCGTTGGGAGAAATGTGCGGGAGGTCAAGACCCTGCACAGCTACGAGCTCGAAAGAAACGGGGAGACGAATTTTCTGTACAACAGATTGATAATCACATTTACAAATGACGAGACTCTTAAATTCAGAAAAAAAGATGAGCACCGTGTTTACAGAAAGCTCCGCCCCGGGGACATTGACCAGCTCGGCTTGCCTTATAATCTTATGAATGAACAGCTCGCAGCCCTTGAAAACGACCCGGATAATGAAGAACTCAAAAACGAGCTGGCACAGTATCACCTCGTATGGATATTTTATCTGCAGACAAACACGCGCCCTGAGCTTATAAAAAAGATGAAAGAATTAGAATGGGATTCACAGATTCTCGATGTCTCGGTTGACTACATTTACGATTGATTTTAAGAGGAGAAAACATGAAAAAAAGATTTATCGGGCTTATCGCGGCGTTGTTTATTTTCAGTCTGCTTCTTAGCTTCACCGGATGTGTAAGGCATGGCAAAGGTTCCGGCGGACCGTTTACTACGCTTGTATGGGACGAGCGCGACGACCTCCCGGCAAAGCCCTCACGCGGAGAACTGCCGACGCTCACAGTAGGTGTGCGTGTTAAGGAAGAAAAGACATTATGGAGTGAAGACTACAAATATGACTACA
>CALDMI010000202.1 GCA_937914815.1 uncultured Clostridia bacterium | reverse complement strand
GCGCCGAAGCCGCCGACAAGAAACGCCGACACAGGGTCAAGAATTATCGCGGCGGTGCATATCACCGCGTCGTTTATGTAGAGGTGCCCGCCCGGCACCGGTATACTCATAAAGGACGAGGAGCAGACCACATTCATCGCCATGAGCATCGCCGAGACGCAGAGCCGTATCAGGCTCTCACGCAGATTTGTTTTCGTTTTCATAATTTTCTCCAAAAGCCGCTTTTATCGGTATTTCACGCTTGCTATTATATTCCGGATGTGGTATTATGTAAATAGTCAAATCAGAGGTTTTTTATAAGACCAGATTGTGAGGGGGAAAATGAAAAAATATTATGCCGTATACCGCGATATACGCGAAAAAATAGAGGACGGGAGACTCCGCGCGGGGGACAGGCTGAAATCAAAGCGCGGCTGTGCCGACAGTCTCGGCGTCAGCGTCATAACCGTCGAGCACGCGTACTCTGCCCTCTGCGACGAGGGCTACATAACGGCAAGTGCGCGGCGGGGCTATTTTGTCTCGGATATTCAGCCCGTAACCCCCGGAAAATCGATACACGCCCCATACCGTCCGGAATATCTGCCGGAGCCGGAAGAAAATCCCGACGAATGTGATTTTGAATACAGCGTGTGGTTTTCCACTGTCAGAAAAGTGATGTCGGAGCGTGGTTCTCTTCTCTTCCGCCGCGCGCCCGCGGAGGGGTGCGCGGTCCTCCGCAACGCGATTGCCGACTACCTCTACCGCTACCGCGACATGCGCGCACAGCCGGAAAATATAATCATAGGCTCCGGCGCGGAGCAGCTCTACGAGAGCGCCGCAAAGCTCCTCGGGCGAAATCTCACCTATGGGATAGAATACCCCTCCTACCCGCCTATTGAAAATTCCTACCGCTCGCTCGGGATAATCCCCCGCCGCCTCGCCCTCGGGGACGACGGAATACCGGAGCGGGAACTCAGACACATTGATGTTCTCCATGTCACCCCGTACCACAGCTTCCCGACCGGGATAACCGTCTCGCCCGCGGGAAAACGGCGGTACGCCGAATGGGCGGCGCGCACCGGAGGGTACATAATCGAGGACGACTTTGATAGTGAGTTCTTCGCCCCCGGGCACAGGACCGAGCCGCTCCGCACCCTTGACCCCGGCGGCAGAGTTATCTATATAAACACATTTTCAAAGAGCCTCTCGCCCGCCATGCGTATCGGGTATATGATACTGCCGGACGGACTCATGGAAAAGTACCGCGCGTGTCCCGGCTCCTCGTCCTGCCCCGTCCCGGTCGCAGACCAGTATTTTCTCGCCGAGTTCATATCCTCCGGGAATTTCGAGCGCCACCTCGCAAGGGCGAGACGGAAAATGGCACAGCGGGCAAAAGAGCAGACCGCAAAATAATCCCGCCCCGCAGAGTACCGCCCGCGTAGCGCGCCGCCGCGCAATGTGCCCCTCCACCAAACGCGCCACGCTCCGAAAATCGATTTTTACATCCCGAAGGTTATTTCCCGGAGCGCACGGTCGTATTTCTCCCCGTCCGCGTGGCTGACGCCGAACATTGGGAGAGACAGCAGGAAATGCCCGTCCTCTGCGAGAAACTCCGGGTTCTCCCCGCTCACTATCCCGTATGCCCGCGGCAGAATATTTTTCATACACTCCCGGGCGCGCGGGTCGGTGAGAATATCAATATTCGGCGTGTCAAGCGAGAACGGACGAATAACATCTGCGGGCGCAGGAATACTCCGGCTGTGCGCCCCGGCGGATAGTTTCTCTTCCTCCTCCCCCGGCAGACGAAGAAGCGCCGATCCGCAGGGCGGCACCGTGACCGAGACCGACATCACCCCGCCAGAAATCTTCCAGTCCACAGAATACACCCCGAGGGGCGAACGGAAAGAAAAGGCAGCCGAGAGAAGCCGGTAATCCGGGCGCGGCTCTATGATGGCGCGGCGCCAGCCGGGAGACAGAGGGCGGAGCCCGACGACATACCCGTATATCGCCTCGCAGACCGAGCCGTAGGCATAGTGATTCAGAGAATTCATTGCCGTGCCGCTTATTTTCCCGTCCGGGAGAACCGAGTTCCACCTCTCCCACACCGTCGTCGCACCGAGGCGCAGAGCATAGAGCCACCCCGGGCAGTCCTCCGAAAAAAGCATGCGGTAAGCGTCACGCGACAGCCCCGACTCATAGAGAACCGGCAGAAGATGCGGAGTCCCGCAGAAGCCGGTTTTTATTTTATATAAATCGCGGCGAAGGCGCGAGCGGAGCCCCGAGACCGCCGCCTCCCTCGACCGGTAAACACCGTAGCGCAGGGCTATCGCATACGACGTCTGCGTGGCGACGGAGAGCCTGCCGGACTCTGTGAAATACTCCGAGAGAATAGCGGCGCGCACCCGCTCCGCCTCCCGCGAATATCTCCCGAAATCTCCGCGCTCCGAAATCTCAACGGCGCACCGCGCGACGGTGGCGAGCGAGTTATAGTAATACACGCTGTTTATAAATCCCGTGTCGGTCCCGCCCGCCATAGCCTGTGGCGAGGCGCCGTCGCCCGCGAGCCAGTCGCCGAAGGTGAAATGCCGGATTATGAGACCGCGCCCGCCCTCCGACCTCTCGCGGGAAAGAAGCAGCTCCGCATACTCCCGCATCATTGGATAATGGCGCCGGAGCGCCACTATATCGCCGTAAAAACGGTAGAGCACGTCCGGGAGAATGACCCCGCAGTCTGCCCAGACGGCGCCGCCCGCCCCCGCCTCACCGCGAAGGGATGGCGAGTACATCGGAAAATCTCCCGAATAGTACTCCGTCTGGTCATACCGGAGGTCGCGGAGGTATTTATCATAGAACCTGAATGTGTCGGAGTTATAACACGCCGTCGCGGCGAAAACCTGCGCATCGGCAGTCCAGCCGAGGCGCTCGTCCCTCTGCGGGCAGTCTGTCGGTATATCAAGAAAATTCGACCTCTGACCCCACAGAACGTTCTCGCAAAGGCGGTTTATATCCTCCGACGAGGTGCGGATAAATGATACACGGGGTATGTCGGACGAAAGAACGACGAGCGAAAATGCCGCCGCGGGCACCTCGTCCGCCCCCTCAACCTTTATATACCGGAAGCCGAAATATGAGAACTCCGGCGCGTACACTCTCTCCTCCCCGTCGGAGATGTAGACCGCCTGTGCGCGGGCGGTGCGCAGGTTGTCGCGGTAAAAGCAGCCGTTCTGAAGTATCTCACCGTGAGATATTACCACCCGCCGCCCGCGCGGGAGCCGCGCCCGGAAATTGACTATCCCCGCCGTGTTCTGCCCGAAGTCAAGTATTCTCTCCCCT
>CALDMI010000201.1 GCA_937914815.1 uncultured Clostridia bacterium | reverse complement strand
GCCGTCGGCGCAGAGACGAAGAAGCGGCACCTGCGGTAGCCGCCGCTCTTTTTCATCCATGCGGAAAGGTCGGTGACCTTTTTTAATATCCGGAGCATAAAGGACACCCCGGTCTCGCTCATATCCGCGGCGTCACCGTATCTCTCCGGGGTAAGGACGCCGTAAATCACGCTGTTTATCCTCGGGAGGACGCGGCAGGCGACGGGCACTCTGTCAAGAGCGTCGTATATCAGCGAAAAACAGAGCTCTATCGGCTCGACGCCGCATTCGAGCGTCCGGTCTGCCATTGTGCGGAGCGCGCCGCGGCGGTCTATCACGTCTTTATTCATTTCTTCCTGTGCCACGATGCCCTCCTTTCTCCGGGGAAAACAAAAACGCCCGGTTGCAACAGTAAAACCAGATTGCAACCGGGCTGACTTCTCAATATAAAGTCCCCAAGCTTTGCGTCACCGCCTCACGACGGCTTTGCCGAATATTCGATTATTAACGACGGATGCCGTCGGTAATGTATATCATAGCATAGTATAATGTTTTTGTCAATAGTTTTTGCGCACATCATACGCAAAAACAGTAAAAAAACATTATTCTGTGTCATATAATGTCTTACGCCGGGGAATCGCCGCCGCGAATGTACGCGGCGGCGGTCTGACGGCGGCTCTTCCGATTTTCATCAAAAAAGCCAGACCACCGCACAAAAAAGCGGTAATCCGGCAACTGGCTGGCTCAGTGAGCCCCTATAGCTTTGCGTAATAGCCTCGCGACTATCTTGCCCCTGTCAGACATTGCGGGCGTGTCCCCCCGACAAAGCGATAAACGCACCACGCCGGGAACATCCCCCGGTGAATATTGTACACACCGGGGGAGGATTTGTCAAGAAAAATTTTTTAAAAGCGCGGATTTTGTTATTCCGTGACGGTCAAGGTCGCCGTTTTGAAGTGCTCACCGTCCCCGCTCACAAAGAGGCGGAAATCACCCGGCTCGACAACATTATCATATTTCTCGGACACGAAGCCAAGCGACGATGCGGGAACGCGGAAAGTCACGGTCTTTGTCTCACCCGCCGGGATTTCCACGCGCGCAAAGTCTATAAGAGTGCGCACCGGGGTAAGGCGGGAGCAGACAAGATCACGGAAGTAGAGCTGTACGACCTCGACGCCGTCGCGCTCGCTCACATTCTTTATGTCGACTGTGACGGCAAACTCGCCGTCTGCCGAAATCTTATCAGAGGAGAGCTTCACGTCGCCGTACTCAAACTCAGAATAGGAGAGACCGCGACCGAAGTAATAGAGATTCGTTGTCGGGGCATCCATATACCGTCCGTCATGCCAGTAATCGTACTGATTGTAGTAGCACGGGAGCGTTCCGGTGCTGTACGGGAAGGATATCGGGAGCTTGCCCGAGAAGTTCTCATCACCGAGCAGGAGCGCGGCGACAGCCTTTCCGCCGAGGTCCCCGCCGTTGAAGCACTGCAGGAGCGCGGCGGAGCACTTCTTCACCTCTCCGAGCACAAGCGGCTTCCCGGTCACCATGACGGTAACGACGTTCTGGCAGACGGCGGATATCCGGCGGGCGAGCTCATTCTGTCTTCCGTAGAGCGTGAGGTCGGAGCGGTCCTTGGTTTCCCCGTTCTCGGCAAGGTCGTCACCGAGGACGAGAACGACGACGTCCGCGTCTCTTGCGGCAGCTATCGCGGCGTGCATCATTCTGTCTGACTCCTCGTCGGAGATTTCCTTTTCTATGACGCAACCGGGCTCATAGACAATCTCTGTGTCCGGGAGCGCGGCGCGAAGCCCGGAGAGGACTGTTACATTCACGTCGTTCGGCTCTGCATCCGGGTTCGGCGATGGGTGGGACAGGAACGTCCAGTCTCCTATCTGCGCGCGCCAGTCGTCGGCGTTCGGTCCTATTACGGCGACTTTTCCGAGTTTCTTTCTGTCAAGCGGGAGTATACCGTTGTTCTCAAGAAGAACGCAGCTCTCAAGAGCGGCGCGGTAGTTCAGCTTTTCGTGCTCCGCGCAGCCTATCACCGAGCGGTCAGGGCGCTTTCTCGTTCCGTCGAGGAGCCCGAGCCTTGCCTTTACACGGAGTATTCTTCGTACCGCGTCGTCAATAAACTCCATGGGGATATCCCCGCGCTCTACAGCCTCGGTGCATCCCCGCTCAAACTCCGGGGTGTTCATGCTCATATCGTTACCCGCGAGGACGCCGAGCTTCGCCGCCTCGGTCTCGTCTTTCGCTATATACTGCCGCTTGACGAGTGCCTGGAAGTTCGCCCAGTCGGTGACGACGAAGCCGTCAAAGCCGAACTCATCTTTAAGTATCTCGCGAAGGTAACGACGGCTTATCATTACCGGTATACCGTCTATCGAGCCGTACGCCGTCATGAAGGTCATGCACCCGGCGTCGACCACCGCGCGGAAGGGCGGCAGGAAGCTCTCTCTTGCCTTTCTCTCGGTTATCTCGGTGTCATAGGCGTCGCGCCCGCCGGTTGCCTCGCCATAGGCGAGATAGTGTTTTGCACACGCGGCTACAAGTCCGTCGGTCTGATAGCCTCGGATAATGGCGGCGCCGAGTCGGGAGACAACGAGCGTGTCCTCGCCGAAGGTCTCGTCGACTCTTCCCCACCGGAGGTCTCTGCCTATGCAGAGGACGGGGGAGAACACCCAGTCAAGACCGTCTGCCGCGACCTCTTTTGCCGTTGCAAGTCCTATTTTTTCTACAAGTTCCTCGTCAAACGAGCAAGCCATCGCAAGCTGTGACGGGAATACCGTCGCCCCATGGAGGAGCGCGTGACCGTGCACGGCATCTATACCGAACATCGGCATTATTCCGAGGCGACTGCTCGCCGCGCCGTCGTTATATCTCCCGGTCTCCGGACCGAGAACGTGCAGGTACGAGCCCTGAAGTCCGGCTTCAACTTTTTTGTTGAACTCCTCCGCAGGCAGGGCGTGATAGGAGAGCTGAAGCATCTGGTTGACCTTTTCGTTAAGGGTCATTTTTCCTATGAGCTCCTCAATTTTCTTTTCAAGCTCAGGGCTTATCTTCGCGGGCTTTGCATTGCTTTTTTTCATGTTTTTTCCTCCGTTTTTCGGGCTGTTTTTGGGGTTGCTTTTTGAGTTTATTTTTTTCCGCCAGTATATATTCCGGGCGGTTTTGCGCAGAATATGTAATTAAATATTTGCAAAAATCGCGTTTTTGCTCTCTCCGGAGGCTATCGCCGCCTCAATAACCGAGAGGACGCGCCGCACCTCATTCGGCTTTATTGCCATATCGCATTTTCCGTCGATTGCCGAGGTGAAATTCCGGTAGAAGTCATGGACATCCGACGTCGGGCGGGGGCACTCGTAGGTGTTGAGCGTCAGGCTGTCGCGCGGAGCCATAGTCTTTGTTATTCCCGCGGCGGTCTGCACCGGGAGGACGTCCCGCTCACACCATGCCGTGAGCCTTGCGACGCGGCAATTCTTCTGCCAGTCATCTATCACCGCTGTTCCGTCCGTCGCCTGCATATAAAAGCGCGGGAGCGGGAGAAAATTGTAGGTCCCGACCTCGACCGTCGCGCGCTTTCCGCTCTCGAAAGTCAGGTGGAGATTAAAACCGTCGTCGACCTCTTTTGTGGTTATATGCGTCATCTCGCAGTAGATATGTGTCACCTTTTCCGGAATGAGCTGCAAAATCTGGTCTATCAGGTGAACGCCCCAGTCGTATATCATGCCGCCACCGTGCTCCGCCTTACATCTCCAGTCTGACGGTATCCCGCGGGAGCCGTGTATTCTTGACTCAATATTGACAGCCTCGCCTATCTCCCCGGTACGGAGGAGGGAGCGCATCGCGAGATAGTCGACGTCCCACCGCCGGTTCTGGTGAACGGTCAGGAGCCGCCCCGCCGCCTCTGCCTCACGGCACATGTCGTCAAAATCCGGGACCGAGAGCGCGACCGGCTTCTCGCATATTACGTGCTTCCCGGCGCGGAGCGCGGATATTACTATCTCTTTGTGCGAGTCGTTCGGCGTCGCGCAGACGACGATATTCACCCCGGGGTCGGAAAGAAGCTCTTCCCGGGAGGAGTACACGCGTACTCCGCGCCCGCGCGCGGCGTCGCACCGCGCCGCCGATATATCATAAATTCCGGCGAGGGAGACAACGTCGCTGTGTATAGAGTGCTCCGCATGCCATGCGCCCTGTCCGCCGTAACCTATTATTGCGATTTTCTTCATGGTTTTCGCTCCTTTTACCCCGGAATTATCCGGGGCGCGGGGTGATGCAGAATAAAGCAAAAACCCCCGACGCTATAATTTTAGCATACGGGAGTCTCCCTTGCAAGATTGATTTTGCAATTCGCTTGCACTATATTGCTCTGAATTTCAGAGAAGTGCCGAGAGAAACGGCAGGTCGAGGAGCGCACCGAATACAACGCCCGCGGCGTAAACTATACCGAGTATTACGAAGTTTTCACTTTTTTTCCGGTTCACGCGGAAGAGTATCGCTATTCCGACCCCGGCAGCCGTGAGGAGCCCCGCCATAGCCGTCCCGGCGCTTATCATGCCGTCAACATACAGCTCGGTCAGGACTACGGAGGCGGCGCAGTTAGGCACGAGACCTATAAGAGCCGATATAAAATATCCGAGCACGGGCACGGAGGACACCGCCCCGGCTATTCTCTCCTCGCCGAGGAAGTACACCCCCGCGTTCAGAAGAAGATTAATTATAAGAACGAAAACAGTTATTTCAAGCGTGTGGTGGAGAGCCGAGCGTAATATTCCCCGCTCGCAGTGACAGCCGTCGCTCTCGCAGAAGCGGTCGATATCCATCTCCTCCCTGTCGCGGCGCATAATATGGCACACGAGGGTCACGGCGTATCCGACGAGGAGACCGACGAGAATTTTATAGGCTATCAGAAGAAGTATCCTTGTCACCGGGGCACCGGAGGAGATCATGACGGGTAGCATCTCGTCCGATGTCGAGAGGAAGACCGCGATGAGCGCGCCCATGCCTATGACCCTACCCGTGTACAGATTTGCCGCCGCAGCGGAGAACCCGCACTGCGGCACTGCGCCGAGCAGAGCGCCGAGCGCCGGGGCAAATCCCCCCGCCTTTCCCATTACCGCCTTTGCCTTATCCGACGCCTTGTGCTCTATGAACTCCATGCAGAGATAGGTCAGAAAGAGAAACGGCAGGAGCTTCAGAGTATCGAGGAGCCCGTCGAGGATCACCGCGTGAAGAAAGCCCGCGCTCCCCTCCGCGTGCATAAGCGCGAGCGCGCAGGTTATACTGTAATTCATATATCTTTTGTATCCTTACTTACCGTAACCGTACTTATTTTACCGTACAGTCCGGATTTATTTTCTCATTTCTATCCTTTATATATTACAACCGCGCGGCTCGCATGTCAAGCCCGAAATCGCAAAAAACGCCGAAAATGTCCCCTGCCGCGCCCCGAGGCTGCGCAAATCCCGTGTTTTAGCACTCTCACGCGCCGAGTGCTAACATTTACAGTTTGTTAATATTTTGAGCTTCATTTATTAACAAATTGACGCTATAATGTAAGCAAACAGTTTGGGGATATGCCGAGAGGCAATCCCGTCAGAACAGGAAAGGAATAACATATGGACAACGAGAAATTAACCAAAAAGACGGTCGACGCGCTGAACGCCGCCCACTCGCTCGCCGTGGAGTATTCAAACTCCGCGATAGAGCCGGAGCACATACTTCTCGCGCTCCTTACAGATAAAGAGGGACTTATCCCCGAGGTTCTCACCTCGATGAACGTAAACGGAGAGCACCTGACGAGCGCTGCAAAGGCGGCGGTTGAGGCGTTTCCCCGCCTCGGCGGCAGTGGCTACTCGCCCGACAGGATATACTTCTCCGCAGACGCCGGTAAGGTTCTCGACGCGGCGGACCGCGAGCGCGAGGGAATGGGAGACGATTACGTCTCCGTCGAGCACATAATGCTCGCCCTCATATCCTCGGGCACGAAAGCCGCGGAGCTTCTCCGCAACGCGGGGGTTGAGCGCGGGGCGTTTCTCTCGGAGCTCAAAAAGTTCCGCGGAAACAGCCGTGTCTCCACCGAGTCGCCGGAGGACACCTACAACGCGCTGAAGAAATACGGTCACGACCTTGTAGAGGAAGCGAGGGAGCGCAAGCTCGACCCGGTTATCGGGCGCGACGAGGAGATACGGAATGTCATCCGCATACTCTCCCGTAAAACTAAGAACAATCCCTGCCTGATAGGCGAGCCCGGTGTCGGTAAGACGGCTATTGTCGAGGGACTGGCACAGCGTATCGTCAAGGGCGACGTACCCGCGAACCTTCAGGGGCGGACGGTGTTCTCGCTCGATATGGGCGCGCTTATTGCCGGTGCGAAGTACAGGGGCGAATTTGAGGAGAGGCTGAAAGCCGTGCTCGGCGAGGTGAAAGCCTCGGATGGCAGAATAATTCTCTTCATAGATGAGCTCCATACCATTGTCGGCGCGGGCAAGACCGACGGCGCGATGGACGCGGGCAACCTCCTAAAACCCATGCTTGCGCGCGGCGAGCTCCACTGTATCGGCGCGACGACGCTCAATGAGTACCGCCAGTACATCGAAAAGGACGCTGCGCTCGAGCGGCGTTTTCAGCCGGTCAATGTCCCGGAGCCCACGGTCGAGGACACTATATCGATCCTCCGCGGACTGCGCGAGAGGTACGAGGTTTACCACGGCGTGAAAATTCACGACGCGGCGATAATAGCGGCGGCTACCCTCTCCGCAAGGTATATCACCGACAGGTTCCTGCCGGATAAAGCGATAGACTTAATAGACGAGGCGTGCGCACTGATAAAAACCGAAATGAACTCAATGCCGAGCGAGATGGACGCGATATCACGCCGTATCATGCAGCTCGAAATTGAGGAGGCGGCGCTGAAAAAGGAGACGGATAAGCTCTCGCTCGACAGGCTCGAGAAACTCCGCGCGGAGCTCTCCGACCTTCGCGAAAAGTTCTCCGCAATGAAAGCAAAATGGGAGAACGAGAAGAACACCGTCGGCAAGGCGCGCAAGATCCGTGAGGAAATTGATGTTGTCAACGGCGAGATCGAGCAGGCGGAGGCGAAATACGACCTCTCGAAGCTCGCGGAGCTCAAATACGGTAAACTCCCGCAGCTGAAAGCCGAGCTTGAAAAAGCCGAGGCGGAGGCAAAGAAGAGCGACACCTCACTCGTGCGTGACGCGGTCACGGCGGACGAGATAGCCCGTATAATCTCCCGCTGGACCGGTATACCCGTAACCAAGCTCATGGAGGGCGAGCGCGAGAAGCTCCTGCACCTTGAGGACATTCTGCACAAGAGAGTGATAGGACAGGACGAGGCGGTCACAAAGGTCGCGAACGCGATAATCCGCTCCCGCGCCGGAATACAGGACCCGAAGCGCCCGATAGGCTCCTTCATGTTCTTAGGACCCACCGGTGTAGGTAAAACCGAGCTTGCAAAAACGCTCGCCGAGGCGCTGTTCGACGACGAGCGGAACATGGTCCGTATCGACATGTCGGAGTACATGGAGAAATACAGCGTGTCGAGACTTATCGGTGCGCCTCCCGGATATGTCGGCTATGACGAGGGCGGCCAGCTGACCGAGGCCGTGCGCCGCAAGCCGTACAGCGTCGTGCTGTTCGACGAGGTCGAAAAGGCGCATCCGGACGTCTTCAACATCCTGCTGCAAATTCTCGACGACGGCCGCATCACCGATTCGCAGGGCCGCACGGTGGACTTCAAGAACACCATCATCATCC
>CALDMI010000200.1 GCA_937914815.1 uncultured Clostridia bacterium | reverse complement strand
GCAGGAATAGGTGCGCATTGTATCCGCGTCGCAGCCCCAGTCGTCGCTCATGTCCGACGTGTCCCAGCCGCCCTCCGCGGCCTCCTGTTTCTTTGCCGCCTGCTTTTCAGCCATTGCGCGGCTCTCGCGGAGGACCTGTTTATTTGCCGACGCGACCTCACGCTGAATAGCGTTCACCTCCGACTGCATACCTGCGAGCTCTCTCTGCGCCGCCGCGGTCTTTGTGCTGTTCTGTACAATCGTCTGCTGTGAGGTTATAAGCTCTTTCTGAGTCTGTATTACCGACTTCATAGCGTCGCCGAGCGCGCGCTGTGTATCTATTACGGCGTTCTGCTGCTCGGTCATCGCGCTCTGTGCCTGTGCGGTCTGCTTCTGCTTTTCGACGACAGCCTTCTGTGTCTCGGTTGCGACGGTCTGCGCCTCGGCTACCTTGCCCTGCTCGTCTGCGACCATTCTCTGCTGTACCTGTATACCCTGCTGTTCTCTTGCGGTAAGGCGCTGGAGGTCGTTTGTGGTCTTCTGGGCGTCGTTTATCTCCTTCTGTCTCGCGCTTATCTCAGCGAGGGCGGCGGAGGTCTCCTGTATGCTCTTTGTAAGCTCGGTCAACGTGTGGACAAGTCCTGCGAGCTTATCTGCCACATACTTCTCGTCCTCGGTGACCTTTTCACGGAGCTTTGCCACCCCGTCAGACTCGGTATACGCGGGCTGTGCCGCGGGAGCCGTCGGGGGCGCGGGCATGCGGTATTCGTTTATAAATGCGGTGAGCTTCTTTTCAAAAGCCGCGCCGACCTTTACTATCGCCTCGTCAACCGCGCGCTGTACGCTGTCGGTCACATCTATTGCGGAGACGCGGACATCAGGCTGTACCTGACGGTAAACCTGCTGATTCTGCACCGGCTGTGCCGGGACATACATGACCTGCGGCGCCTGCGGTATGTACTGTGCGCCGGGGTACACCTGCTGCTGTGCGGCGTAATAATCCGGTCTCGCGGGCTCTTGCTGTCTCGGATTTTCCGCGGGTTTCTCGGGCTCTGCGGGCTTCTCCTCTTCCTCCGCGGTGGTCTCCTCGGTCACCTCCGCTACCTCGGGCTCTGTCGGCTCTTCCGACTCGGCAGCGCGGGTATCGGGCTCCGGCAGACCGCCGGATATTTTCTGCTCTATCGCATACACCTCGGCAGATGCGGAGCGGATAGCTCCGGTCTTCTCGCTCTCTGCCTTTGCCGCCTTTTTCGGCGAGGCGGCGCCCTCGCACTCTACGAGCGCGGAATAGGCATCATCGAGGGCTGCAATGGCGTTGCACACCGCCTCACGGGCAGAGAGAAGTTTTGCCTTATTATCGGCAAGCTCCTGCCCTGCCTCCGCAAGTCTTGTCTCGGTTTTAGCATTG
>CALDMI010000199.1 GCA_937914815.1 uncultured Clostridia bacterium | reverse complement strand
TACCCTCAAGGGTCTGAACGAGGTTCGGGCGGATGGCGTCGCGGAGAAGAGCCGTCATGGCTCCCGCGGCGTGCAGGTCCTCTGCCGTCACCGGCTTTCCGCTCGTGTTATAGGCGACGACAATACGCCCGAGGCGGGCGCGCAGGTCGCTTATCGAGGTTGCGAGGCAGAGCACCGCCATAACCTCGGAGGCGACGGTTATATCAAAGCCGTCCTCGCGCGGGACGCCGTTTGCCTTGCCGCCGAGACCGTCGACGATATACCGGAGCTGTCTGTCGTTCATATCGACACAGCGGCGCAGGACTATGCGCTTTGTATCTATCCCGAGGGCATTTCCCTGTTGGATATGGTTATCGAGCATGGCGGCGAGGAGGTTGTTTGCCGCGCCTATTGCGTGAAAATCGCCTGTAAAGTGGAGGTTTATGTCCTCCATAGGCACGACCTGCGCATATCCGCCGCCGGCGGCGCCGCCCTTCACGCCGAATACGGGACCGAGCGACGGCTCACGCAAGGCGACGGCGGCGCGCTTCCCTATTCTGCGGAGCCCGTCGGCAAGCCCGACGGTGGTGGTGGTCTTTCCCTCCCCCGCGGGGGTCGGTGTCATGGCGGTTACGAGTATCAGCTTTGCATGCTTGTCGCGCGGGGCGGCGAGCGAGAGGTCGAGCTTTGCCTTATATCTTCCGTATCTCTCTATCTGCTCCTCGCCGACCCCGAGCCGCGCGGCTATCTCGCCTATATCCAAAAGATGTGCGCTCTGGGCTATTTCTATATCGCTCTTCATTTTCCGTCTCCTTCGCATATGTAGACTCCGGTCTCGCCGTCAAGCTCCTCAAAGCGGACGGAGACCGTCTCGCTCTTCGATGTCGGGACATTCTTTCCGACATAGTCCGGGCGTATCGGTAGCTCGCGGTGTCCGCGGTCAACAAGGGCGACGAGCTGTACCGAGCGGGGTCTGCCGTATCTGAAAACGGTATCTATTGACGCCCGCGCCGTCCTGCCGGTATAGAGCACATCGTCGACTATTATAACGGTCTTGTCCGTCAGGTCGCAGGGGATCTCGGAGCCGGTCGCCGCGGCGCGCTTTCCCTCGTCGTCGAGGTCGTCTCGCTGATAGGTTATATCGAGCTCTCCGAGCGGGACGCGCTCCCCCTCAAAGGCATGGAGGTAATCGCATATCCTGCGCGCAAGGGGAACCCCGCGCCGCTTCACCCCCAGAATACAAAGGTCGGCGACGCCGTGATTGCGCTCGGTTATCTCGTGCGATATACGCGCTACGGTGCGGTTAAGTGTCGCGCCGTCCATTATCTGTGCCTTTTCGGTCATAAGGCTGTCCTCCAAACATACGGTGTTGTAGTATAATACAGTATACACCATTCCGATACCCAAAATCAAGTATATTAAAGGATAAATTAATTACCCCGGGGTATTGACTTCCCGTCCGGACGGTGTTATAATCTCATTCGCCCGCCGGCATCGACGGCGGCTGTAAGCGGAGGTCGGTTATGAAACTCAAAAATCACGAGATGAATCTGTGCGAGGGGGCTATACTCCCGAAGCTGCTTTTGTATGCTCTCCCGCTTATTGCCACAAATATTCTCCAGATACTATTCAACGCGGCGGACGTCGCGGTGCTCGGTATCTTTCTCGGGGAGGCGGGCGACGCGGCGGTCGCGGCGGTCGGCGCTACTGGAGCGGTCACAAATCTCATAATAGGTCTTTTCGTCGGTCTGTCGATAGGTGCGAATGTCATTGTCGCGCGCCGGGTCGGCGAGGGGGACCGGGACGGGGCGCACCGGGTCATTGGTACATCCGTTTTCATCTCCGTATTCTTCGGCGCGATACTCGCGGTTATCGGCGTCGTGCTCTCGCGTCCTATTCTCATACTCATGGACTGCGACCCCGAGGTGCTCGACATGGCGTGCACCTACATGCGGATATACTTCATAGGCATGCCGATAATAATGCTCTACAATTTCTGCGCGTCGATACTCCGCGCGGTCGGCGACACGGTCCGTCCGCTCGTTTATCTTGTCATAAGCGGAATTGTGAATGTCATTCTGAATGTTTTCTTCGTCGCGGTGGTGCACCTCGATGTCGAGGGCGTCGCGATTGCTACGGTTGTCTCACAGCTCATATCCTCGGTTCTCTCGCTTATCGCGATGGCGAGGAACGACGGCTACGCCCACCTTGAGAGAAAGTATATAAAGCTCTCGGCGCGTGAGCTCGTGCCGCTCACGAAAATGGGGCTCCCCGCCGGGCTCCAGGGCTGTGTTTTCTCGCTCTCGAATGTGCTTATACAGTCGTCAATCAACTCGTTCGGAAAAAACGCGATGGCAGGAAACACGATAGGCTCGCAGTTTGATTCGTTTATTTACAATGCGATGTACGGCGTGGCGCTCGCGGCGCTTGCCTTTGTCAGTCAGAACCTCGGTGCCGGGAACATACGGCGCATGCGCCAGTCTGTCAGAATGTCGATTGTCGCCGTAATGGCGGTATGATTTGTCGTCGGCGGAGGGGTAATTCTCTTCCGCGAGCCGCTCGTCCGGATAATGACCGACAATCCGGAGACGATAGCCTATGCGGAGGAGAGGCTCTACATTCTCGCGACCTCGTACTTCCTCTGCGGAATTATGGATACGCTGTCGAGCGCCATGCGCGGAATGGGAAAGTCGACGACGGCGATGGTGGTCTCGCTGTCCGGCAGCTGTATTCTCCGGATAATATGGCTCGGGACGGTGTTCCGCTTCCTGTGGACGGACATATCGGCTATATATGCGATATATCCGATTTCATGGGCGGTTACGATTCTCATCTACCTTGTTCTCTATTTCCCGACACTCCGCGCGACGGAGAGACGGATAAACGGCGACGGCGCAAAGGATTTTCAGAGTTAAATAAAAATATTTACAATAACACTTGACAACGGGAAAAGTTTATGATAGAATAAATGGGCAATCGCAAGACGGCTCGTTGGTCAAGCGGCTAAGACACGGCCCTCTCAAGGCTGAAACGGGAGTTCGATTCTCCCACGAGTCACCAAAAAGGAACGGCACCCCGTAGTGGGTGCCGTTCCTTTTTGCTACCTCGTTCCGAATCGAACTCCACCGCGCCCAAGTAACTGCAAGACCTCGCAATGTTCGAAGTATTTGAATAGTTAGTTTTGAACACGACGGTAGCAAGCGGGCGCGGCGCACTATAAATTTCAATTATTCTTGCTTTTTTTGCGCGCATATGTTAAAATGAAACCGGAAGAACAACCATAACGACACAGTCTCCCGGAGGAAAGATGGATTACACACGACTGAACCCGGTTATACGGAGCGTCGCGCTCTATGACCGCGGAATAAAATATACAGAGCCCGTGGCGGCTTACGACTGCCGCATCATATACATGTTCTCTGGCGAGCTTCAGATTACGCCGGAGGGCGGGAAAAAAATGCGCCTCGCGCCGGGGAATTTTCTCTTTGTCCCGGCGGGACTACCGTTCACACTGCGGAGCAACCGCTTTCGCGCGGTGGTGATACAATGCGACATAACTGACGGGAGACCCGAGCCGACGGACGCCGCGATACCCGCGGTGCGCGTCGCGGATTTTTCCGCGGAGGAGTGTCACGCCTGTGACATGCTTCCCTTTGACCGCCCGCTCTTTGTCGAGGACATGGCGGACAGGCGCGACACCTTCACCGAAATGTATCACATATTCACAAGCGGCGAGGGCTCATACCGTGCGGAGATCTCCGCGATGTTAAAGCTCGTGCTTCTCGCCGCGGCGGAGACCGCCGACGAGCACGCGCTCCCGGCGCGGATGGTCCGCGCGCTCGACTCCTATATCCGCGACAACTGCGCAGAGGACATATCGAATACCGAGATCGGCGCGATGTTCGGCTATCACCCGTTCTATGTCAGCCGGATGTTAAAGGACAGGAAGGGCGTCACCCTCCACCAGTACATAGTTTCTTACCGTCTCCGCCTCGCCGCAAATATGCTCCGGGAAACAGAAAAGACGATAAACGAAATATCCGAGCTCTGCGGCTTTTCTGACCCGTCCTACTTCACAAAAGCCTTCAAAGCCGTGTACGGCGCGACGCCGAAAGCGTTTCGCGACAGGGCACGCGAAGAGTTTATTTAGTAAATAAAAGTTTACAAAAACAGAGGATTTTAATGAATTTCAAGAAGAACGACCTTCTGTGCCTCACGCTCACGGACACGAACAATTTAGGCTTCGGCGTCGGGCACTCTGACGGTGTGACGGTCTTTGTCTCCGGGGGTGTCGGCGGCGACACAGTCGAATGTCGGATTATAAAGGTCAACTCCACTTACGCCGTCGCGAGGTGCGAAAAAATTCTCACACCGTCACCCCACCGTACCGACGGGCGGTGTCACACCGCGCACTGTCGCGGGTGTGCCTACCGGGACATAGACTACGCGGAGGAACTCAGAATAAAGGAGCGGACGGTGCGGGAGAATTTCCGCAAAGCGGGGCTCCCGGAGGTTACCGTCCTGCCCGTTGTCACAAACGGGCGCGTATGTGGCTACCGCAACAAGGCGCAGTACCCCATCGGGGTAACGCGCGACGGCGACTATGTAATAGGTTTTTACGCGCCGAAGAGCC
>CALDMI010000198.1 GCA_937914815.1 uncultured Clostridia bacterium | reverse complement strand
GCGGCAAGGGCAAGGTCAACCTCGGACTGTGCTATGAGTGCAATGAAAAAGAAAAAGAGGAAAACAAACGGCTGTTTTTACCGTTTTCATGACCATTCCGGCATGAATTTATATCTTTCTTTTGCAAGTCTCGTGATGTCACGAATCAAATTTGAAGAAAATATCTGAGTATCATTTTTAGGTTCGTCTTTTTCGATTGAGATGTATGGAATGTTATTAGCTCTGTAAAGTTCTTCTTTTTCTGCTCGAGCTTTTTTATATTCCGGCGTATCCATTCCCCAGTACTCAATGTATATACCCTTGTTCGCGGTTATGGGGATAAACCAGTCGCATTTTTTGCGTTTCTCAGCTATTTCATCTATCGGTTTTTCGTAGCAATGGATTATCCGGTTCATGTAAAGTATGTCATCAATTCTTACTTCCATGTCCGATTTTACGCTGTGTCCGTCCATTGTTGTGTGGCTGCGTTCTTTCTCTGCGTCCTTTTCTTTTCTTTCTTCTTCAACCTCTTTTGATGGTACAGGAATTTTTTTCTTGCTTTCAATAAGTTTTTCTACATCCTGGTACACTCTTGCTTTTAATGAATCGTCATCGTTGATTTTTGAGTTGAGGATTGCCAATGCAATGAGTTTGTTACAGTTCTTTCTGGTGATTGATATGTCTTTCATTATGGAGATACTATCGCGTAAATTGTAATAGTGATCTCGAAATGCATGGGAGTTTCTCGAGCGGTCGATAGATCCGCAAAAATCCATGCTTTCTTCAAAGCATTCTTGACATTGTTTGAAGTTTGCGTTCTGTGTCGGTTTTCCGCATATAATGCAAACTCCGGTTTGAGTATTTGCATTTGAATTTTCGCACTTGCATTTTTGACCTGCTTTATGCCATGATCCGCATTTTTCGCACTGTACGATTTCACCATTCTTGAACATATCCGCATGTGTTCCGCAGAGTCCGTCTTTTCTTGCGTGACCCATGTATACTCTTGTAGGCGCGCCGCATATAGGACACTTTTTCATTTGCTCGTAGCTCATTGTTGTTTACTCCCGTAGTATTTCTTGTATATTTTTTTGATTTCATTAGCAAATTTCAAATCATACAGTTGCATGTTTTCACTTGCATTTGCTGATTTAGCAGATATTCCGACAAGGTAATCTATTGAACAATTATATAACTGTGCAAGAGTTATGAGGTGCCTTACCGGAATTTCGACTTCGCCCGCCTCATATCTGCTGTAATACTGTCGGCTAATTCCTAATTTTTCAGCGACTTCTTGCTGTGTCAAGTCGTGATCTATACGCTCGTCTTTTATTGCTTTTATGTTCATGGTACACCTCCGTTCAAAAAAATTATATCATGAATATTTTTTTATGCCTTGACAAGCATAACATGTTATGCTAAAATGTTGCATAGAGGCATAATATATTATGCTCGATAATCCGCTGCTCGAGGAAATACCGGGCGTCCGCCGAATGAGGCAGAAAGGACAAAATCATGGCAAAGTATCAGATACTCGTAGGAGTAGAACACAAGAACGGAGAGTTTCTTGACGAAGGTCAGCGCTCTATGAAGAGCTACGACAACATTTATCTCTACAGAAATGCAGAGCTCGACCCTCCCGCCGAGGGGAGCGACAATCTTGCGGTAGGTTATCAGAGTCTGGAGGTTGTGAAGATCAAATATGACGATTTTTATGACCTTACAAACAAGAATCCGGAAAAGTTCCTCAGCGAGGTTGAGAAATACATAAACAAGCCTATCAGGATCTTCTTCGATGAAAAGAAAAAGCCGGCAATGATCCAGTTCGTGCCGGTGGATCCGGTAACCGGTGAGGTAAAATGAGCCGCGTAAATGCCCTTATACTCC
>CALDMI010000197.1 GCA_937914815.1 uncultured Clostridia bacterium | reverse complement strand
CCACCCCGGCGACTGCTCGGAGTCGTCGACCTTGACGCGTATACCCGCCGCGCGGAGCGTGTCCGCAAGAGCGCGCGCCGCGTCAAGAACACCCTCCTTATGCTGCTGCACGGGGATTATAACAACCTGTATCGGCGCGACGGCAGGCGGGAGAACAAGTCCTTCGTCGTCTCCGTGCGTCATTATTATTCCGCCTATCATACGGGTCGAGACGCCCCACGAGGTCTGGAACGGGGTCTTCAGCGTGTTGTCCGAGTCGAGGAACTGAACGCCGAAAGCCTTTGCAAACCCGTCGCCGAAGTTGTGAGATGTTCCGCCCTGCAGTGCCTTTCCGTCGTGCATGAGTGCCTCGACGGTATATGTAGCCACCGCCCCGGCAAACTTCTCCTTGTCGGTCTTCTGTCCCTTTATAACTGGAATGGCGAGGTCGCTCTCATAGAAGTCGGCATAGACATTCAGCATCTGCACCGTGCGTGCCTCTGCCTCCTCTGCCGTCCTGTGCATCGTGTGTCCCTCCTGCCAGAGGAACTCGCGCGTGCGGAGGAAGGGGCGCGTCGTCTTCTCCCACCGGACGACAGAGCACCACTGGTTGTATACCTTCGGCAGATCGCGGTAGGACTTTATGACATTTGCGTAATGCTCGCAGAAGAGCGTCTCGGAGGTCGGGCGGACGCATAGCCGCTCGGGCAGTCTCTCGCTCCCTCCCATTGTTACCCATGCCACCTCGGGTGCAAAGCCCTCGACGTGCTCCTTCTCCTTAGTCAGAAGTGACTCGGGTATAAAGAGAGGCATGTATACATTCTCAACGCCGGTTTCCTTGAACCGCGCGTCGAGCAGTCTCTGGATATTCTCCCAGATAGCATATCCGTAGGGGCGGAGTATAACACAGCCCTTGACGCTCGAATAGTCGATAAGATCGGCTTTCTTTACAATGTCGGTGTACCATTTTCCGAAGTCCTCGTCCATCGGGGTAATCTGTGTGACGAGCTTCTTTCCGTTATCAGCCATAAATGTCCTTTCTCCGATCCGCGCAGTACGCGCGAAATAAAATATATAGTAATATCACGCAAAATTATAACTCAAATACGCCGTTTTGTCAAGCAGTACGGAGATTTTTCCCGCCGCGCGGAAAAGACTTGCTTTTTCCACGGGAATAATATATACTGTTAAGTATGAAAACGACCGAAAGTAAAGATGACAAATGAAAAAGTATAAGGATTACACAAGAGACGAGCTTACACATGAGCTCGAAAAGCTGAAAGAAGAATACGGCGAGGTTGCCGCCCGCGACCTTCGCCTCGATATGTCGCGCGGGAAGCCGAACGGGGAACAGCTCGATACGGCAAATTCTCTCCTCACCGTCCCCCTGACCCCGGAGGATTATATAACGGCGGGCGGCACAGACCTCCGTAATTACGGCGGCTTCGACGGCATACCCGAAATGAAAAAGCTGTTCTCGGAGCTTTATTCCGTCCCGGAAAATTATATCTTCGTCGGCGGTAACTCGTCGCTCCAGCTCATGTATGACGCGCTCTGCCGCGCCATGCTCTTCGGCACGGCAGACTCGCCCCGCCCGTGGAGTGAGGAGAAGAACAGAAAGTGGATATGCATAGCCCCGGGGTATGACCGCCACTTCGCCATAACCGAGATGCTCGGATTTACTCTCCTCACTGTCTCCTGCGACGGAGAGGGAATAGACATAGACAGAATAGAGGAGCTCGCGCGCGACCCGGATGTAAAGGGCTTATGGTGCGTCCCGAAATACTCAAACCCCTCAGGGTGCACCTATTCCGACGACACCGTCCGCCGCCTCGTATCAATGGAGTGCGGTGCCCCGGACTTCCGTATATACTGGGATAACGCCTACGGCATACACGATTTTTCGGAGGACGGAGACACCCTCGCCGATATATTTGCCATAGCCGAGGAGTGCGGAAACCCGGACAGAATTTTTTACTTTGCCTCGACCTCGAAAATTACCCACCCGGGCTCCGGCGTCGCGATGTTCGCCGCCACGGAGCATAACCTCGCCCATGAGCTGCGCGCCGTGCGCGCCCAGACGATAGGGTACGATAAATTAAATCAGCTCCGGCATGTGAAATACCTTAAAAATCCGGAGAATGTAAGAAAAATAATGGCGGAGCTCGCCGCATATATGCGTCCGCGCTTCTCGGCGGTCTACCGCGCTCTCTCGCCCCTGCGCCCCCTCGGGATAGCAGAGTGGAGCGAGCCGCGCGGCGGATATTTTATATCCCTCGACGTCCTCCCCGGCACGGCGCGGCGTGTGTGGGAGCTGATGCGCGGTGCGGGTGTCACCCTGACCCCCGCCGGGGCGACCTATCCCTACGGGCGCGACCCGGAGGATAAAAACCTCCGTATTGCCCCGTCATATCCGACGGAGGAGGAGATTGCCGCGGCGTCGGATATTCTCGCGCTCTGCGTGCGTATCGCCGCGCTCGAGCATTATATCGCGGGCTGAAAAAATCCGTAAAACCCCCGTTCAACCGAAAAAACAAAAAACAAGCCATGCAATACCCCATGTATCATTTTCACAGGGCTTGCATGGCTTTTTTGCAAATATTTATTTACATAATCTGAAAATACCGTATCAGAGATTTACAAAGTACCCGTCATAGGCTACCGCATTAGGCGTCCCCTCGAGGAGCGAGACCGTCTCCTCGTGTATCTGCCGCACCTTGTCTGTCGGCAGGGAGGTTATTATGAACCTCGTGCGCTCTCCCGCTATCCCGGCATTGGACATCATTCTCTCAAAGAGGAGCACCCCCTCAAGAGAACCGCGCGTGATTCCCCCGCCTGAGAGCGGCGCGCCGCCGAGCGGGGCGGCAAAAATAACACAGTCCGGCACATCGGCTGATATGACCCGCCATTCATTCCCGGTCGGGAGCCCTCCGTGCAGACGAAGATATACCACGCGCTCGCCCTTTATGAGAAGATTGTATTTTATCTCGTATATATCCTCCCCCGGCTCCTCCGTGGGGACGGGGATTACCGTGTACCCCGCAATCTCCATAGGCAGCATGGGGGTGCATCTTACCGCGCGGACGTTCTTTATCCCCGCGGCGCGCCCCGCCGCGAGATTACCGCAGAGGAGGGGGATCTCCCTCCGCCCCGCGAGCCGCGCGAGCTCATCCGGGGAGAAGCAATAGTCCTCCGAGCAGGTGACCGCGGCAGCCGAGAGCCCGGAGAACAGCTCCGAGAGCCCGGACTCCGCCGCGAAGTCAAAAAGGTCGCCCGACGGATTTATTATAAACCGGTCGTCTATCATTACGGCGGTGCGCCGCCGGGATTCCTTTCCGGCTTTTTTCTTGAGCTTACAGTCTCCGGTCCCCGTCCCGGCAAATCTTATTCTCATTCTCTCTCCTCTCCCGCCGCGGCGGGTGCGCCCGGCACTTTCGTTTTTTCCGTTACCTACATTATACATCACCTGCCGCCGGATGTAAAGCGCCCGCCCCGAAAAACTTCTTTCGTGTTGACTTTTTGACCCCGTTGTGCTATTATCTAATTGACGCGCGGAGGAACGCCCGCGCGACGAAAAAACGACGGCAAAAGGGGGAAAAATGAAAAAACTTACCCTTGTTATAAACGGAAAGGGCGGCGTCGGAAAGGACACGCTCTGTGAC